>JBCCIM010000010.1 GCA_039111535.1 Bacteroidota bacterium
ACAAGTCCACAAGTTGTCACAGGAAGACATAATCCCAGTCCACGGGAAGTCGGGGTCCGACATCGGTTTCCAAAGCGTAAAGAAGCTACCTCCTGCAGCGTCGTACATGGCATTCCAGCCGCCAATTTCGTTAAGCCCAATGAAGGTAACCGCAATTGCACCGCCAATCAGGACAAACATCTGCAGCAGGTCCGTATAAAGTACGGCGCGCAGCCCGCCAAATACGGTGTAAACACCAGTGGCCAGGATGACAATGAGGGCCCCTGTCCAGAAATTGATGCCCATCAGGGTTTCAAAAACGATCCCGCCGGCGGCAATTGTAATGGAGATTTTGGTCAGAATGTATCCTAAAATCGAAATAATGGCCAGGTACCAGCGCGCGCCTTCGCCGTACCGTCGCTCCAGAAACTCGGGCATGGTGAAGACCCCGCTCTTGAGATAGAACGGGACAAAGACCCAGCCAAGCAATAGCAACATTAACGAGGCGAGAATTTCAAATTGCCCTACAGCAAGGCCGCTGTCAGCGCCTGTACCGGCAAGGCCGATGATGTGCTCTGCACCGATGTTCGACGCAAACAGGGAGGCGCCAATTACAAACCAGCCGACATTCCGGCCGGCAAGAAAGTAGCCGGCTGACGTTTCGTTATTTTTGGCTCGCCGGCCCACGCCAAAGGCAACGGCGAATACTGCGACGAAATAGAGTGCAATGACAACCCAATCCGGGGTACTAATGAATTCCATGGTCCAAAGAATTTTCTGGTGGGATGGGGGTAGGTGGGAGCCTAATCTACAAGAAAATTCGAAACGATGCGTAGCAGAAGATCGTTTAGCAGGAGTAGAATTGATAAAGAAACATGAAGAAGAGGGCCAGTTTGTCCGTTGATTTATCGCCGCGATCAGGAGACAGGAAAGACGATTTGTACGCGCATCCCCGTAGCCAGGTCGCACAGTTTGCGTTTGATCAGGCCGTTGTAGATGTATTCCCCGATATGATTAAACGCTCTGTCCCCGGTTACACAACGGTGGTAGCCATGACCGGGCTATTTGCGGCCCGGTATGCCGGCGCCGGTGGGGTGTGTTATGATTTGGGATGTTCGCTAGGCGCCACAACCCTCGCGATGGCATCGGCACTTGTGGGTACAGAGAGCCGCATTGTTGGTGTCGACAATGCGCCGGCTATGATTGCATCGTTCAGGGATACCCTCGATAGCCGCAGCCCTGACGTTCCTGTTGAATTGCAGTGCGCAGATATACGCGCTACAGAAATTATAGGGGCATCGGTTGTAGTACTGAACTATACCTTGCAGTTCATAGCGCCGGAGGAGCGCGTTGCTTTACTGGCCCGCATTTACGACGGATTGCTGCCGGGAGGGGTTTTGATTTTATCTGAAAAAGTCGTGTTTGAAGATCCGGGAGAGCAGGAATTGATGACTGCGTTGCATCTCGACTTTAAGCGTGCTAACGGGTACAGTGAGATGGAGATCAGCCAAAAACGATCAGCGCTGGAGCACGTGCTGATACCGGATTCGTTGCCTGCCCATCAGGACCGGTTACAGACCGCCGGTTTCGAGCGGGCTGCGGTGTGGTTTCAAAGCCTGAATTTTGCTTCTTTGCTGGCCATGAAAGCTGTTTAGTGAATAAAGCTCGGAAAAATCCATAGGATGACGCATCGGTTGGCGGGCTTTCCTATCTTGTGGGCTGTCTGAAAAGACCCGTTCGACCACCACACATCACCCCCGGCGTACCCACATACGCAAAGTACTATCCCCTGAACATCCCCCATTTGTGATTTGATAGATTACACCTCACTGTACGAGCAACTGGCTATCTCTCCGCTGGAGTCATGGTTAGATGTGTTGCCATCGCAGTTACAGCAGGCTTTTGATTCCAGGCGCCACGGAGATCTGGATCTGTGGCTGTTGACACTCAAAGAATTTCCGAATGTGCAGCCTTCAGCTGTTGATCTCAGCGATTCGGTGATTCGCATTGGCTCACCTGATGATATTTCCCCCAAGGACCGAGCGGCGCTAGAGACGGCATTGCAGGTTTTTCATCCCTGGCGCAAAGGGCCGTATGATTTGTTTGGTATTCATATCGACACAGAATGGCGCTCTGATCTTAAATGGGACAGGTTGATCGACGCCATTGAGCCTCTTTCCGGCAAACGGGTCCTGGATGTCGGATGCGGGAGTGGGTATCATTGTTGGCGAATGCTTGGTGAAGGCGCAAGGCTTGCAGTCGGTATCGACCCATATCTGCTTTTTGTGCTGCAATACCAGGCTGTTCGGAGTTTTATCGGTGATGTGCCGGCTTACGTGCTACCGCTGGGTATAGAAGCTTTGCCTGAGAATCTTGTTGGATTTGATACTGTGTTTTCGATGGGGGTATTGTACCACCGGAAATCGCCTTTTGATCACCTGTACAAGCTCAAAGAGTTGTTGCGTGTTGGGGGGGAGTTGGTCCTTGAAACACTCGTAATCGAAGGGGATGAAGGCCAGGTGCTGGTGCCAAAAGATCGGTACGCCAAAATGCGGAATGTCTGGTTTATCCCTACGCCGGCCGGACTGCAGCAGTGGGTGCAGCGTTGTGGGTACAAAGATGTGCAACTTGTTGATGTTGCACTGACCACCGAAGAAGAGCAGCGCAACACGCCATGGATGCGGTTTGAGTCGCTAAAAGATTACCTCGACCCAAACGATAACACGCGAACGATCGAGGGATACCCGGCCCCGCGGCGTGCAATAATTACGGCAAAAAGATAGCCTGCCTGTTGCGTACCCGCAGGCATTACCCTGCGTGTACGCAACAGGCAGGCTAACCAAGATTTAGGAAATGGTCTGACGCCATTTTCCTTCGCGGAACTCAGACATCACACGACCCAGCGTGCTACCCTCTGTACGCATTTCTTTCACTGCAAAACCTGGTTTGAAAAAGTCTGCAAAACCAGGGATTTGCTCAAAAAGCTCACGGTCTGTATTCACAAAGCCCATGCTCCAGTTTTCGAAGCTGCGGTTTTCTACAACCGATTTCAAGAGCAGTCTTACTTCGTCGTGCCGAGGGTCGTCTGCGATCATGTCATAGACCCTGTAAACCTCTTCCTCAGGGCCTTCTAGCACCTGGAAGAAAGACTTTTCGTGATAGATCAACATACCAGACACGTCTACTTTTGCGTTTTTCTCGCGTGCCTTTTTCAGCAAGTTGGTCAGGTCTTCAGTTGTAAAATCAACCGAGGCAGCACTGATGTAAATCAACTGCAAGTATTCAACTTTTTCTTCTTCTTCAATCGCCGTGTCAACGGCGGTATTAGCTGTTTGCGTATCCATAGCGTTACCTGATCTATACATTAACAATCTGACGAAAAGACATGAGTAGTGTCCATACGGACTGTTTTACTTTAGCCTGTATTTCATCGGCGATTGCTTGTGATTTGAAAATATTGATATATCCGGGCAGGGCACCTTCCATCTCGCCGGCGCTCAACTGTCTGTATCCCATGCTCCACTCCGGAAAGCTGCGCTCGGAGGATCTAAACTCCATTAAGCGAATAATGCCGTGGTGGCGATTATCCTGCTCAATGCGGTGTACAAGATTCATAACCGAAGCCTCGCTGCCTTCGAGGATTTGAAGGAAATTTCCGTTTGCATAAAGCAGCAAACCTGAGATACCAGATGCTTTATTGTTACATCTGGCTTCATTTAGAATTTCCTGAAGCTCTGTTTCATCCAGCTCTTTGTTTGCCGAACTTGCATAAACAATGCTAAAGATGTCTGCCATAGGCGTGGTGTATAGATTGCTTTCTTTTGCACCTATTCTTTTATTATATCGGTTGGATTTCTGATTTCTTAAGCCGGGATTTCGATTGGAGTTTTTTACGCAATTTGTTAGGTTGCTAGCGATGAAAGATTCTTAATTTCCCCGAATGGATAAGCATATGTTGAAACCCAGTCGCCTCTGCCTGTTGGTTCTTTGCCTCGCACTTTTCACGATTGATGCAGGGGCACAGGGGCTGCCTGAAGCTGCGCCAGAAGATGTGGGTATATCGAGCGATCGGCTGGCCCGGGTAGATCAGTTGATGGAGAAGCATGTTGATGCATCGCAAATTGCCGGCGCAATATCGCTTGTCGCCCGCAATGGCAAAGTGGTGCATTTTAATGCCTATGGTGCGCGCAATATCGCAACGGGCGAACCCATGACCACCGATACAATCGTCCGTATCTATTCCATGAGCAAGCCCATCACCAGTGTTGCACTAATGATGCTGTATGAGGAAGGGGCCTTTCACCTCGACGATCCGGTAGAAAAGTACATCCCTGCCTTTAAAAATCAGCAAGTTTATGTAGAAGGGCCGGCAGCAAATCCGGTATTGCGGCCAGTAGAAAACAAAATGACTATCCGGCATCTGCTGACCCATAGCTCGGGACTATCGTATGGCATTTTTAGCAATACTGTAGTCGATTCGCTGTACCGCAAAGAGACGGGCCGCGCCTGGTGGCCAAACCTGGAAAAACTGGCAACCTCAATGGGCAGCCTGCCCCTGCTTTTTGAGCCTGGCGACCGGTGGTACTATAGCCTGGCCACAGATGTGTTGGGATACCTTGTAGAGGTATTATCCGGACAGCCATTTGATGAATTCCTCCATGCCCGGATTTTTGATCCGCTCAATATGGTGGATACAGGTTTTTTTGTGCCGGCTGATAAAATTAACCGTTTTGCAGCCAACCATGGTATAGACAATACCGGGAAGCTGATGGTCGTGGATCCGCCTAATGGACAATTTAGTCAGAAGCCTGCCTTTCTCTCTGGTGGTGGTGGGCTGGTTTCTACGGCATCAGACTATGTTCGTTTTGCACAGATGTTGCTCAATGGAGGCGAACTGGATGGTGTGCGAATTCTTGGGCGCAAAACGGTTGAATACATGACCGTGACCCATATTGACGGCGTCCATGCACCTGGGTACGGATTTGGGCTAGGGTTCAGCGTCCGGCTGGAAGACAAAGCGCCCGGCGTGATTGGGACACCAGGTACCTATGGCTGGAATGGTGCAGCAAATACCCACTATTTTGCCGATCCTGAAGAACAAGTCATTGGGATCTTCATGACACAGCTAATGCCTTATGGCCGCTATCCGCTGTTGCCTAATTTCAGGGTTGCCTTGTATCAGTCCCTGGTAGACTGATGGGTTACAGGTCAGCAAAAAAAATCGAATAAAAAAACGCGGAACTGAGCGATGTCTCAGTTCCGCGTTTCTGCTTTTGGGGCAAGCAAGTTTATCTGAACATGGTCATGCTGCCTGTTTGCTGTTGGTCACCGGCAACAATGCGGTAGAAGTACAGGCCACTTGGCAGTGTTTTGGCGTTTGATGCGCTACGCCATGCAATGTCATGGGTGCCGGCATTGAGTATACCTTCGTGTAAGCTTGTCACGCGTCGGCCAAGCGTATCGTACACTTCGATGGCTACGTGTGTTGTTTGTGGCAACGAGAAGCTGATCCGCGTTGTGCCGTGGAACGGGTTCGGGTAGTTGCCGTGGAGTGCAAGCCGGGTTGGTACCGCAGGCTGATCATCGTTACCAACGGAGGTGTTGCGTTTGCTGAGCGAGAAATTAAACTCGTACTGGCCGCTGTTCATGGTGAGCCCGTCAGCAGCATCAACGCTTCGGGCTTCGCCGTTGAACTGGCTCTCAAACCCAACATGCGTAGCCTTGATACGGTATTCCTGGCCTGGCTGGATCCCCGCCAGTTCGTACATGCCATCCTCAAATGTTTCTGTAGACATCAGGGCGTCACCTGCTTCGTCAACCACGTAGACTGTTGCGCCAGCAAGGGGCTCGCCATCCTGGCTGTGCACGCTACCGTAGACGAGGCTCGCCTGGCCCGATACATCTGGCAGGCCGCGTGCGTCTCCTTCGGCGAAGTCGTAGTAGTAATAGAAAGGCTCCAGCGAGAAGTCGATAGCGGTAGCCGGCGCGTCTTCCGACGTCTCAACCAACTCTGCATTGTCAGGATCGGAGGTATCATTGAAATACTCGGTGATGTGCATCGGGCCACGGGCAAGGACATAATAGCCGCCATCGGGCAGGTTGCTAAAACGATACGCACCATCTTCATCTGCTATCGCTGTGTAATAGGTTGCACCGTCATCCGTAACCGGGATGGCCTTGATGATGCTGACGTCCAGTGGGTCTCCCTGATCATTGACTACGCGGCCGGCAATTTCTGCATTGCCATCCTGTTGCGTAACCATGGATACATCGATTTCTGTTATTTCTCCGCCTCGAATTTGGACGTACGAAATTTCTACGCTGCCCGAGTCCAGTGCTGCAAGATGTGCGTCTTGTGCATAGACCGACACCATGTATTCACCTTCATACAACTGCTCGATACTGAATGCACCAGAAGCATCAGTGACGCCATACCAGTCGGAAGGGTAGAACGCAATATCCTGGTCGTAGTCTCTGTAATAGGAGTTCACTTCTACATAAGCCCGCTCAATGGGTACATCATTTTCCCGCACCACGCGGCCGGCCAGTGTGCCAAAGTAGGAACGGACGTTCAGTTCAAAATTGATGTCGATCAAGGCCTCCGTTGCGCCGAGGTCTACCGGGGTGGCATTCACGATATCCGTTGCATTTTCATACCAGGCAAAGCCTGAAGCCCCTTCTTCCCAGTAAGAAGAAAAAAGACGGTAGGTGCCAGCTGGCAGGTAGTTGAAGGTGTAGTTGCCTTCACTGTCTGTGTAAGTTTGAATTTCGGATACCCAGGGAAAGTCAGGGTTGCCGTTGCCTGTAGAGTCAGAAAAGTCTACATAAGGCGCGATAGATACCACAGCGCCGGCGAGAACTTCCCCTGTATTGCGGGTAACCTTACCGGAAATTGAAGCATCGCCTAACTGGATATCTAATTCAAATTCCACCGAAGGCGGGTTGCTCAAGCCTTCGGCAATCACAACCGGTTCTGCTTCTTCCGCGTATTTAGCATCGGGCCACCACTCCTGCACACATTCATAGAAGTAGCAGAAAAAGGCTGAGACTACGTATTCGCCATCTGGCAAGCCTTCAATGGTAAACTTGCCTTCGTTATCGGTATTGGCATAGGCCCATAGATACACGCCCGTACCATCATCACGGTAGGCATTGTTCAACTGGATGTAAGCGTTCGCAATGGGTTTGCCTTCTGTATTGGTTACGACGCCAGAAATAACGCCTTCAGCAACAGGGACAACAAAATTGATATCTGTGACCCGCTCGTTTTCTACCACCATAACGGGTGTTGCTTCTTCAGCGTTGTCAGCCTGGTCGTACCACATCACGTCATAAAACCAGTTGGTCCAGTATTCTAATACCACGCGGTAGGTACCAACAGGCACATCATCCATGGCGTAGTTGCCATTTTCATCCGGATAGGCGTAGTCGAAATAGTAGAATCCTGGGGTGTCAATCGATTCTAGTCGTACGATGGCGTTCTGCAGGGGCGCGCCATCTTCGAGACGTAGTGCGCCGGCTATACTGCCAAACGCGGTGGGTGACTCGATAACAAAATTGATGTCAGACGTATCTTCACCCAGCGTAACGGGCACCGGCGTTGCTTCCTCAAATGAACCTGCATTGTCATACCATTTGTTCACATAGTAATTAGGCCCATAATGGTGGACGCCCACTACATAGTCACCATCGCCGAGCCCTGAAACGGTATAACTGCCTGCGTCGTCTGTAACTGCCCATCCATAAAAATACCCATCGTAGTCGCCGCGTTCACGCAGCGCTGAAACCTGAATGTTTGCACCTGAGATTGGGGCACCGTCAGCACCTGTTACAGTACCTGAAATGGTGCCGCCCTGGTTCATGGCAAAGTTAATGTCGGATGCCGTTTCCTGGTCAATTACAGCGACCGTTGTGGCATGCTCAATATTGAGCACACCGTCGTAGAACTGGTTGAAATATCCTTCAGCGTAAGCCTGTACGTAGTACGCGCCGCTTCTGAGTTCGGGGAGTTCGTACGTACCGTCGTCGTTGGTTTCGGTCCGCATGCTAACAAAAGAATTGTTGGCACTGAATGCATAGACCTGGGCGCCTGCAATGGGCTCGCCTGTATCTTCTGCTATTACGCGTCCTGTAATGGCGCCTGCGCCGGATTGCGCGGGCTCCAGGAAAAAGTTGATGCCTTCCGTGATTTCATTGGGGGCCACTTCGACAATCGCTGCTTCCCATATATTGTACGCATTGCTGAAGAATTGCGGCATAAAGCCGTCGGCGCCGGCCATGATGAGGTATGATCCGAGATCCAGGCCTGTAATGATGTACTCACCCCCTGGCCTTACTTCGCCAAATGCCCATGCCGTAGGATCTTCAAAGAGGTGCGCTGCTACGGCCAGTACCCAGGCGCTACTGTCAGTATCCGCAATGCCTTCTATGCGTCCGGTGATGCCGCCGGCGTCGAGGGAGTCGTTCGCACTGAACTTGGCTGCACTCAGGGTGTTAAGCAGCGTCGGATGTTTGTGGAGCGAAGCCTGCATGCCCTGTATTGCATGCAGCACTTGCCGGCGAGCTTCCTGCGATTCGGGCAACTGGGTCTGCTGCGCAAAAACGGCGGGCATAATTGCCATGCACCAGAAGAGAAATAGGCTAAACCGGAGTACTTGGTGTTTCATGACTAGAACTGTGGATGAGTTGAAGTGTTACCGGGTACCCCGGTAATTTTATTTGTGAACACCCTCTAGACATACGCAGGGGTGGACTTATTCCTGATTTTTATTTTTTATTGCAGTCTCCCTGATACAAGGAGGAGAACAAGGCATCTTTAAAAGGTATTTTAATAAATATAAGTGATGCGAATTTGCTCGATTTTTCTGCTTATTGCTGCTTTGTGCTTTTGTGATATCGTGGACCTCGCCGCGCAGAGTCCGCATACGAGAAAACGCAACTATCTCACAACGCAGTTTGCTGAAGCTGATCTGCCAGCTTTAATCACCCCGTTGCAAGACTGGCAGCCTTATCCCCGCGCTGGCGATGCCGGCTGGCAGCAGGTACCTGATGCTGTGCGTGGCGCGCACATCGATGCTGCGGAGCAATTGCTTGGTACAAACTGGCCTGCTTTGCCAGCAACAGTATTGCTTGAGTACGTCCGCACAGGCAACCGGAGTACCTATCAGAAGCTGGCGAATACGCGGCGGGAGAAATTGGCGAAGCTCGTTGTTGCTGAAGCCATGGAAAACCGTGGCCGGTTTATGGATGATATTCTCAATGGCATCTGGGCCATCAGCGAGGAGACGTATTGGGGGGTGCCGGCACACCTGAGCCTGCAAAAGGCCGGCTCAGGACTGCCCGATGTAAATGAACCCACCGTTGACCTCTTTGCAGCTGAAACCGGAAGCCTTCTCGCATGGACAGATTACCTGCTCGGCGATAAGCTGGATGACCTGTCTCCCTTGATTCGACAGCGGATCAGAAGCGAAGTGGATCGCCGTATTTTATCCCCGAATCTTGCAAGAGAAGACTTTTGGTGGATGGGATTTGAAGGCGGACGAATCAACAACTGGAATCCCTGGATTAATTCCAATTGGCTTACCATGGTGCTCTTGCTTGAGGCAGATGAAGCACGCCGGCAGGCTGCTGTCTACAAAATTATGCGCAGCCTAGATCTGTTTATTAACTCCTATCCGCGAGATGGGGGCTGTGATGAGGGGCCAGGGTACTGGGGCAGGGCGGCGGGCTCTATGTTCGACACCCTGGAACTCCTGCATAGCGCGTCCGATGGCAAGATTAATATCTTTGACAAACCGCTTATAAGAGCGATGGGCTCGTATATCTACCTCGGCTACATCGCTGACGCGTATTTCATCAACTTTGCCGACGCCAGAGGCAAAATTAATGTTGAGCCGGCCCTCATTTATCGCTATGGGAAAATGATTGAAGACGAGCGCATGACGGGCTTTGCTGCATTTGCCGCTGCGCAGCAAAACTTTGGCGCCGGCTTCATCCCCGGAGTGTTTGGCCACCTAAACCGACAATTGCCGGCGTTCTTTGTGTTGGATGAACTTGCCGCAACTACACCGTTTGAGCCGCTCTTTGGTGATATCTGGCTTCCTGATATAGAGGTCGTGATGACGCGGGAAAAACATGAGTCCCGTGAAGGTTTTTACCTGGCTGTAAAGGGGGGGCACAATGATGAAAGCCACAACCACAATGATATTGGCAGCTTCATGGTGTACCACAACGGACATCCTGTGTTTGTGGATGCCGGCGTAGGACAGTATACGGCAAAGACATTCAGCAGTGAGCGTTATGACATCTGGAGCATGCAGTCGGCCTACCACAATTTGCCCACCATCAATGGGGTAATGCAGGAGGCTGGTGCTGCGTTCAAGGCCCGGGATGTGGTGTTCAAAACGTTTGACGAACGGACCCGTTTTCAAGTAAACCTGCGTAAAGCATATCCAGATACTGCGCAATTAGATTACTGGTTGCGCACCTTTACCCTGATTCGCGATGAACACATTGTGCTGGACGAAGAATACGTCCTCCGAGAATTTGTTGAGCCCTACAGCCTTTCTTTTATGACGCCGCGCCAGGTACGCAAGAAAAACGGCACCCTTACCCTCAGGGCGCAGGATGTAAAAGCTGCGCTACCCGCAGAGGATGTAACCCTGACGTACGATCCGGCGCAATTTGAGGTGGTGATTGAAGAGATACCGCTCGATGATGCCAGCATGCGGACAGTGTGGGGCCCACAACTAACCCGCATCTTGCTGGTGAGCAGGGCCGAAACGCTAACCGGTGAACACCAACTCTTTATCAAGGCTGATTGAGGCCCTGCAAGGGGGGATGGCGTATTAGATCGCCTGGCGGTGTATCTATGAAGCCGCCTGATATGGCTGCAGCAAGCACCGGATTTCCGGTAAGATACGGCGTGGGCTAAAAATCCAGCCTGCAGTTGGTCCGCTTAACTTGCTATTCTATGAGCAGACTGCGAATTTAAATGAATTGCATGCGATCGTTCAGTTTTACGCGTGTGCCATCTTGATTCGCGCAGCCTTTCAATCCACCATCGTCTGCCATGCAAAACCGTGCGCCCAGGATGAAGCTACCCCTGACTGTTCTGCTACTGTTTGCTGTTGTGGCAAGTGGTGCTTTCCTGTTTGGGAAGTCTGGCGAACCGGAGCTTCCCGAGATTGTAGATTACAACGAGCACATCAAGCCCCTGCTATCTGCAAATTGTTACGTATGCCATGGGCCCGATATCAGCTCTCGGGAAGCCGGACTACGCCTCGATTTACGCGATAGTGCAATGGTTGAACTAGAGGGTGGCGTGCGTGCCCTGGTGCCGGGCAATAGCAACGAAAGCGCCCTGATTCAGCGTGTTGTTGCCCACGATCCTGAAGAACGAATGCCGCCGCCTGAGCTCAAAAAAGTGCTATCGGATCACGAAGTGGGCCTGCTGCGAAAATGGATTGACCAGGGGGCGGCGTATAAACCGCATTGGGCACTCGTGCCTCCAGAAAAACAGCGCCCCCCTCGGGTACGTCGCAGTTGGGAAGTTGAGAATGAAATTGACCGGTTTGTGTTGGCCTCGTTGGAAGACAAGCGGCTCGCGCCGGCGCCAAAAGCCAGCAAAGAAACGCTAATTCGCCGGCTATCTTTTGTATTAACCGGACTCCCGCCCTCCCCGGAAGGTGTGCAGGCATTTCTTGAAGACGAATCGCCGGATGCGTACGATCGCCTGGTTGATCGCCTGTTGGATTCCCCGCATTTTGGAGAGCGTTGGGCCCGGCATTGGATGGACCTTGTCCGGTATGCCAATACGCGCGGCCATGAGTTTGACTACCCCGTGATTGGTGCCAACACATACCGCGATTACCTGATCCGCGCTTTCAATACCGACTTGCCTTACGACGAACTGGTAAAAGAGCATCTGGCCGGCGATCTGCTAGAAAAACCGCGCGTGCACCCCGTTGACGGATTTAACGAATCTGCGATTGGCACTGTGTTCTACGGGCTTGGGGAAGGCAAACACAGTCCTGTTGATACACGCATCGAAGAAAGCGATCGCAACGATATCATTATCGATGTCACCTCGAAGACGTTTCAGGGGCTGACGGTTTCATGCGCAAAATGCCACGACCACAAATTCGACCCGATTCCAACGACAGATTATTATGCCCTCTACGGGATGATAAGAAGCTCGCGGTACGCTGTACGCGCGAACGTTACACCTGAAGTCATCGACCAGGCTACAGCGCTTTCCACATTGCATGACGCAGTGCGGCGAACCGTGGCTGATGTGTGGCGCGAACAACCGCTTGCTGACGCCATTGCGGTCGAAGCCGTCAAAGAAGTGCTGACAGTACCGGATACGCCGGCCTTTGAAGTGTTGGGAGATTTTACTGCGGGGACTTACGATATGTGGCGTCCTCAAGGGCTCGCGTTTGAAAGCAAGCCGGTTGCCGGGATGCCTGTGTTTGAAGCTGGCGCATTGTCCGGCCTTGCACCACCATCCGTTTCCAGTGCTACCCGATCAAGCCGGCTCTTTGGTGCGTTGCGTTCTCCGGATTTTGAACTGAACCACAATTACATCACCGTTCGTGCTGCCGGCCATCAGGCCAGTATTCGTGTTATTATGGATAATTTCCAGTTGATCCAGTATCCCATATATGGCGGATTGGAAGCAGCTGTTGATACAACCGTTTTGCAGGACTACGTGTTTGATGTGAAGATGTGGAAAGGCAAGAAGGTGTACCTGGAAATGTTGCCGGGGAGCTATAAACGCCAGCATTTTGAAAAGGCTGATACCGCATACATTGAAGCAGTATATGCGGTGGCACACGATGAAGAATCTCCCGCTTTGCATGCGTTGATCAATACAACGGAGGTTGTTTCGTCAGAGCATATCCGCGCCACCATCAGCAACTGGGAGGCGGGCAGTGCAGACGAGGACAATGTGGCATTACTCAACGGATTACTACAGCAGGGTACACTCCCCCGGGTGCATGCAGATACCACGCCGCTGCTGGCTGATCTGCGTGCCGACATTGCAGCCGCAAAAACGGCACTGCCGGCTTCAAACATTTATATGGGTGTGATTGACGGCGATGGCGCGGATCATCCTGTGTTTATCCGTGGAGCAGTCGCTTCTCCCAGTGAAACGCTGGTTGCCCGGCGAAGCCTCACGCTCCTCGATAGTTTGCAAACGCCATACGATACCGATGGCAGCGGCCGGCTACATTTTGCTGAGTCCTTGCTGGCACCCGATAACCCCCTCACCTCCCGCGTGATGGTAAACCGCCTCTGGCACTACGTGTTTGGAAAAGGCATCGTAGAGACCGTTGACAATTTTGGTGTCCAGGGTAAATACCCCTCACATCCTGCGCTATTGGATAATCTGGCGATTCAGTTTATGCAAGAAGGCTGGTCGATCAAACAAATGCTCCGACACATGGTGCGGTCCAATACATTCCAGCGCGCAACGGTAGCTTCGTCCAAATCCCAGGAAATAGACCCCGAAAATATATACCTGCAGCACTACCCTGTGCGGCGGATAGAGGCAGAGGCCATTCGAGACGCTATGCTAGTTGCTTCAGGTCGATTTAATCCAGAGATGTTTGGTGAAGATATTCCCGTTCATCTCACCGAATTTATGGAAGGTCGGGGGCGGCCGGCTGCTTCAGGGCCGCTTGATGGTGATGGACGGCGTAGCATCTACCTGTCTGTTCGCCGCAACTTCCTCCAGCCGTTTATGCTTGTGTTCGATATGCCCATTCCGTTCACTTCGTTTGGGAAACGCAATACGAGTAATGTGCCGGCGCAATCGCTCACCCTGCTAAACGATCCTTTTGTATATGATCAGGCCGGGCACTGGGCCAGAGAAATTATTGCGCTAAAAGACCTGGACACAGCGCAGCGAATACGGTTGATTTATCAACGCGCGTTTGCGCGGGTGCCCACACCTGAGGAAGTTGAAAACGCCCTTGCTTTCCTCCAGGCACAGGCGCGCACCTACGCGTTAGACGCAGGGATGATAGATGCTGAAAGTACGCTGAACGATGAACGGTTGTGGCAGGACTTCTGCCATACCATTTTCAATATGAAAGAATTTATTCACCTGGTTTAGCCGGCCCTTTGCGGGAAAAGACATGTCAAACAACCATCATTTAACCTGCCGGATGACGCGGCGTGAAATGTTGACCCTGTGTCGCAATGGGTTTGGCTCAATGGCGTTAATGGGTTTGATGGGCAGCACGGCAATGGGATGCCGGCCCGAAGACGCAATCAGGCAAATGGCAGGCGCTGAGATGCCAATGGCGCCGAAACTTGCGAACTTCGCGCCGCAGGCACGTAGCGTTATTTTTCTCTATATGGATGGTGGGGTTTCCCAGGTTGATTCATTTGACCCGAAACCGCGGCTCGATCGTGAGCATGGTGAAAATCCGTATGATAAATTTAAAGTCGACAACACGCAGTTTAACAACGTCGGCAAACTGTTGAAGAGCCCATGGTCTTTTAATCGATATGGCGAAAGTGGCATGTCCGTCAGTTCGCTCTTCCCACATATCGCCACGTGTGTAGACGACCTTGCACTGATCCGCTCTATGGTGTCCAGCTTCCCGGAGCATACCAACGCCAACTACTTTTTGCATACGGGTATAGGCATTCAGGGCCGGCCAAGTATGGGCGCCTGGATGACGTATGGATTGGGGACTGAAAACCAGGACTTGCCGGGATATGTAGTGCTTGATGGCGGTCTTATTCCACCCGGGGGGCTCGATAACTTTAACAGCGGTTTCCTGCCGGCATCGTTTCAGGGATCGATTTTGCGGGCAAAAGACCAGCCGCTGTCCAATATCCTGCCATTGGAGGCAGATCCGACCCAGCAGTCCAACAAGCTGGCCCTGATGAAGCGCATGGACAAGACCCTGATGGGACAGTTGGGGCAAGCGGATCAGGTTGAGGCATCGATAGCAAACTATGAGCTTGCGTTTCGCATGCAAGCCTCTGTACCAGAACTGGCAGACCTGAGCAGTGAAACGGCTGCTACGAAAAAGTTATATGGATTTGATGCGCCGTATGAGCATACGCGCGGTTACGCTGCGCAATGTTTGCTGGCGCGCCGGCTCGTTGAGCGCGGGGTGCGGTTTATCGAGTTAACGTGTCCGAATGTCGGGTATGATCGCTGGGATCAGCATGCTCAACTCAAAAAAGGGCATGAACTCAACGCATTGGCAGTCGATCAGCCCATTGCCGGGCTAATCAAAGACCTGAAATCTCGCGGCCTGTTTGATCAAACACTCATTGTGTGGGAAGGAGAATTTGGGCGTACCCCTTTTGCACAAGGTACTGATGGCCGCGATCATAATCCTTCTGCATTCAGCGTGTGGCTTGCCGGCGCAGGCATAAAAGGCGGGATGATTTATGGGGCGACAGATGAATACGGATATCGCGTTGTCGAAAATCCTACAACCATCCACGACTTGCATGCAACCATGTTACACCTCCTCGGCGTGGATCATCAGAATCTGACGTACCACTTCAGCGGCAGGGATATTCGACTTACCGACGTACACGGACACGTCATTCAGCCGATTCTGAAAACCTGAGTTATTGGCCCGGTGGGCCTGGTGCTGGCGGGAAGACATTGGATGTACTGGATCGGCCACTGCTCATAATCGCCACAGCAGTTACAGCAAATAGCCCGCTTCCTCCTATCAGCAACCAGCGCCTGTTGTTGAGTTTGCGCTCTTCTGCGATGGGTGGCGCCGGCACAAGCTGTAGGTCCAACACCTCTTCATCGCTGTTGATTTCCTGGATGTCAGCTGCAAAGGCAAGAAACGGCGGCGGTAATGCTTCGGCCATTTCATAGGCCGGCTTCAACTGGTACAACTTTGTCAAGGCATCTGCTGCCTCTGCTCGCTGCTGGTCTGCAAAATAGACACGCGACAACAACAAATAGATCTCTGCTTTCTCAGCATCCAGCAATAGCCCCGGATCTTCTTCTTCAGCCTTGAGGCATGCATTAAGTGTTTCGATGGCTTCGTCGAACACTGCATTGAAAAACAGATGTTCAGCTGCTGCGGTAACCTGTTCACAAACCTCTGTTGTTTGCTGTGCTGCAACAGGCTGGCTCAGCATCAAAATGCAGATTGGGAGCAGAAAACGGATTTTTAGTTGGATGCGGGGAAGGGGCATCTTATTTCCTCTGGAGTTGGAGCTTTATAGGTTCTGGTTCTGCGCTGTTGCGCTCGATGAGGCGTGTGATCTGTATGGGCTCATATCCTTCAGCCCTTACCTCAATGGTATGTTTTCCGAGGGGAAGTTCTATAGTGACGGGAGTAGTTTGCCGTGTATTGTGGCCGTTGATAAAGACCTCGCCGGCCAGTGTTTGCCTGTTGTCATCGTATGCAGCTATGCGAAACGCAGCCCGTGCTGTAAAATCAACATCAAAGCTAAGTGGAGCAGCCGCCCCGCGCTCAAGCGCTTGCTCCCACACGCCAAACGAAGGATGTTCAATCGAGAGGGTGTAGTTCTCTGGTGCGATAAACAGGGTGTCCGTCCCTGATACGCGTTCAGCTACCAGTTCTCCATCCAGGTATACATTGCCCCAGGGGAAAACATTAAGGATGAGGGGACGATTTTCTGGCAGAAGGTCAAAAAACAGCTCAGTTATCCTGTCGTTCGCCAAATCAATCTGTTCGCGAATAGATTTGTGCCCCGGCAGGGATAACACAATGTCTACTTGCTCGCTGGTGATGTTCGACAACTGGAAAGGTGTTGTCCCCATTGCTTTGCCTTCAATAGACACCATCGCGCCACCAGGTTCACTCGTCAGAATCAGGGTACGCCGCGTTGCTGTTGCATCCGCTAATGCCTGCCTGGATGGGCCGCTAGTCACTGGTTCGGTTACGGGTGTTTCTTCCGCAGTTTCTTCCTGGATCAGTGCAGCTACGGTTGTGGCTTGAAACGGAAGCTGTGTACTGGCTGCTGGTGGCGCTGACTCGGGCGCCTTGTCCTCAACAACTTGTGGCTCTTCTGCTGGCGCAACTTCTTCCGGTGTGATTACACGCTCAGCTGTGTTTATGGAAACAGTTGCCTGCTCTTTTGTTAAGGGTGTTGCTTCAGCTGGAGCCGCCATGGCTTGGGCCGTTTGTTCGAGCACTTCAGCCGGCGTATTTTCTTCAATATCTTGTGTTGTGCCGCCAGCTGGTGAATTGCCGGCATTCGCGCTG
This sequence comes from Bacteroidota bacterium, assembly GCA_039111535.1. Taxonomy (NCBI): domain Bacteria; kingdom Pseudomonadati; phylum Bacteroidota; species Bacteroidota bacterium. The sequence goes on from JBCCIM010000010.1 coordinate 17,211, forward strand.
TCTGGCGTTGATTCAGTTGCGCTGGTTGCCGCGTCTTCAGTGAGCGGGCGCGTTGTTGCGGGCACAGCAGCAGCAGCTTCATTAAGTGGACCGGCTGTACGCACCGGGCGCTCTTGTTGAGGTACTGCAGCCGGGTTGAGGGCTTCAAAAGGATTCTGTTTCTGCAGCATCGGCTTGTAGTAGTAGCCGGCACCCAGCAAGGCCGCGAGGCCTGTCAAAATCAGGACGGTGGCTGGTGACAACCGAAATCGGCGGCGTTTGTGCTGCACGCGTTTGTGATAGACCACATTGGGCTTTGCTGCTGCCGGTGTCAATTCCTCCAGCGCTTCAAGCATTGCCTCTGCATTGTTGAAACGATGAATGGCGTGGTGCTCGGTTGCTTTCTGTATTATTTCTGAGAACTGCTCCGGGACGCCCTTGTTGTGTTGCTTGATAGGCTGGGCCAGCGCTTTGGTCAGATTTTCTTCAACAAAGTAATTGGATTCACTTTGCCCGCGCGGTGAATGGCCGGTCAGCATTTCATAGCCGAGCAATCCTACTGCATAAATGTCGGAGGCCGCATTTGGGATAATCAAATCCTCCTTTGCCGACTCGGGCGCGAGGTAAGGATTTGCATTGTCGCTGACGCTGCTGTCGTCAGACAGCAAACTGTGTTTACGGATAATGAGCTGCACGCCCATGTCTGTTAGTTTTGCCGTATTGCCGCGTGCGATGACAACATTTTGAGGTGTGGGTACACATTGCATGAAGCCGGCTTCGTGTGCGGCTCCGAGCCCATGTAGCATGTGTTTCAGAAAACGCAGTACATGTTGCCAATTGATGCCCTGCTTTTGCTGAAGGTACATATCAAGCCGGGTCCCTTCAACGTATTCTTTGACCAGCATACAGCCATCCTGGCCGTTTTTAAGGGTAATGACCTGCTGCAGATTGACATGGTTGAGTCGGCTCGCCTGAAAGGCATAGTCTTCCAGCGCCTCAACCATCTGGGGGTTTTGTGAGACAGCAGTATCAAATACCAGCGCAGAAACCTGTTTGCCAGATGCCTCCTCTGTTGCCTTGTACGTTGTCCAGGCAGCATGTTTGCCCTCTATCTCTAACAGCTTGTAGCCATAGAGGGTGGATTCGTGTGTGTGGTGTTCTTGTGGATTCATGCGATGACGGTGCACCTGGGTAAGCGAAATTAGCGAATGAGGGTCATCTTGCGCGTGTGGGTCCACGTTTGGGATTGAAGCCGGTAGAAATAAACACCATTAGCTACGGGGTGTTGGTGCTGATCGAGCCCGTGCCACTGGACGCGGTGCAGGCCGGCTGCCTGTTCTCCCTGGTAAAGCGTAGTTACATGCCGCCCCATCAAGTCGAAAACCCTCAAGTCAACGTGCTGTGCTTCGGGTAGGGCATATTCTATGGTCGTGCGCGAGCCAAACGGGTTGGGATAGTTTGGCTTAAGCGAATAAATGCTTGGCTTCAGGCTACGTAAGGCTTCTTCAACGGCATCGCGGCCACCAACAAGCAGCGTAAACGGGGTGACCTGCTCTTCCAGATGGAGGGTGGGTAATGGGTCGTCTTTTAAACGGTAATGTTGGGTGTCGAGGCGATTTACCAGAACTACATCTTCATCAAACGTACCGGAGAGTTGGAGTGTGACCGGTCCTGCTTCGGGAGCGGTTAGTTCGAGGTCGTATAGCTGTGCCTCATTCGAGGTGCTTCTGGCTTCAACTGCAAGTTTCTGTTGGGCAAAGTCTGGATGCGCCGGCGCGATTAGCAGCGAAAACGCATCAAAATAGACGGGTGGCGCATATTTGTCGCGACCGTCAAAACCGTCTTCTGCTTCCGGCGCGTGTACAATCTGTACACCAGCTGATGCGCTGGACGGGCCATGCGTGGCTTCGAGTATGATTGCCGGCTGCTGAATGCCCGTAGCCTGTTGCCCGTAGCGTGTCTCGCTTTTGCTTGCAGCCGCTGTCTGAAACGAATAGGGCAGCTTTAGACTTTCGAGACCTTCAACATTGTTAAAGTAAAATGCCTCGGCTTCGTTGAGTGTTGAATAAAACGTATTGACGACGCGATATCCCTGTTTCCAGCGCCAGATATCCTGAGAAACGCCGTTGTATGCTGCTACAATTGACCAGGGAATATTCTGATCAAGCGGATTTGAGATAATATTCCAGCCTGCTCGTAGTGGGATTTCAAAAACGCCTTCACTGGTTAACGGAACCGTCTCTACGATAACTTCGCGTTGCTCCCAGTCTGATTTACTGAGCAGCCAAAGCCCTGAGCCTGGATTCAGGACAAAGCTGGGTGACCGCTCAAAGGGCACAAGTCGGCCCGTATTCGAGGTGTCCGGTGCATATGCAACCCAGTCTTTATTAGCGTCACCCTCGATGAGGTTACCAAGGAAAATGGACTGGTTGCCAGGAAGGGCCAGGAGCCGGTAATTGCCCTGGTCCCGGTAGTCGCCAAACGTAATGCCGATGTCAACCGCCATGGTTGCGGGGTAACCGAGAATCACTTCTACAGCAAATGTCGCCAGTAGAATGCCGCCATTTTGGTCATTCGCAGACAGTGAGATTCTTGTCTCTCCGGGTTGGCCGGGGTTGAGTTGCAAGGTCTCATCGTTAATCTCAACTGTTGCAATTTCATTGTCCTCAGATTCAGCGGCATAAACAAGGTTGTCACCGTCTGGGTCGATAAAGAGGCCAGACAGGTCGATAGCCGTTGGCTCTGCGTTAGATACCAGCACCTGTTTGTTGAATTCAGCTTCAGGCGCAAAAGAAGGGGGCTGGTTGCTGTTTATGATCAGCGTAAAGGTATCATCTGCTTTGCCGTTGTCGTTGTCTCTTGCTGTAGCGCGAATCCGGCAACTGCCAAGCGAAAGGGGCGTCACGGTGAGGATATTGCCAGCAACCTCTGTTGTGGCAACGTTGCGATTGTTGGAGATCGCTGAGAAACTGAGGGCACCACCATCGGTGTCTTCAAAAACTTCAGTCAGATTGATGGTGAAAGAGCCGGCCGTAAGGCTGTAGGCAATGTCAGGCAGAGAATTGACGACAACAGGCGTTTGAGTAGCTGTTGGCGTAGTTGTTTTTGGGTCTTCTGTGTTTGTTACCGGAGGGGCCGCAGTGTGAGAAACGAAATGCCATGCGGGCGCAGCGGCCCTGGCTGCAAAGCCAGGCACACAAAGCAAAGAAGCCAGGAGAAGAGGGCGCAACATGGAGACGTGATGAAACTGAATACAACAACGAATGTGGATCGTTTGCCAGGTTTGACTTCAGGAATTGCAACTAGCAAGGTAGTTGGCTTGGTCTGCATCATACCCGATGGGTAGATGCAGATCCTGGCATCAAACAAAAAAAGCAACAACCGGGATTTGTTGGTACGTATCCAGTCACGATGGCTATGTGCTTTTGGCGCATAATCTGGTTGGCCATAAAGCGTAGCTGCCGCGCTCAGGGTGTCCGTAAAGAGAAGTGGTTAGTTAATAAGGTAATCTTTTTTTAGCCCATCGATCCTCAAAATGTAGGAAGTCGGATGTGTCTTCAGACAGATCTGCCAGCCGACGTTGCAAACTGGTTAGCAAGTTGAAGAGATAGCTATCCAGTGGCTTTTTTGATGATCGTTCGTTTAGCTTTTTGATGGCTTTTTTGATGATGCGCTGCTCATTCCGCGCATCTTTTTTTCGCTTGTAGAGGATGGCAAGGCGTTCATACGGAAATAGTGTGTAGGCACCTTCGTCAATGTTGGCTTCATACATTCGAATGGCATCTTCAAATTTCCCTTCACTTTCTTTCTGCTCGCCAATTGCATTGCGCTTGAACCAGCGCTCGTATTTTTCGGTAAGGGGGTTCTTCATCAAGGTGGTTTTGCGGGATAAAAGAACTTGGTTTCAGGCAAACAGACTTGCTGAAGCAGGCATTGGGGGCCGTATATGCCAGAATAAGCGCTTGTTTGAATTGATTTTGGCGGAAAAGAAGGCCAGGCGCGCCCTAAGGTTTTTCATTCTGGCTGACGGCGCTAAAGTTAGCGGGGTTTCAGCAAATCAGACTATGTATGGACTATATCGACTAACTATTGCAAAACTTAAGGGGCGGAACAGATTACCATCAATTTTATTGATGCCGACAACTGTCAATCACGAAGTCTAAATGAACCGATGTGATTTAATGATTCCATAACACGCATCCATTGCAGTAGGCACTAACTTTTGTGCGAAATCGCTCGCGGTCTGTCCAACTAACAATCCGATACTACATTGGCATCTTCCAATACCCACAAAGGACAACCTGGTCTCGAAGAGGGACATTCTATTCTGATTGTCGATGATGAAGACGATATCATTGAACTACTCCAGTATAACCTTGAGCAGGAGGGGTTTAAAACGGCCGCTGCTACAAATGGTATCGAAGGAATTGAATTGGCGCGCAACATGAAGCCGGATCTTGTGATTCTGGATATCATGATGCCTGGCATGGATGGCATAGAAGTATGTCGCCGGCTGCGCCAGGATGCGTACCTGATGCATACCCCGATTCTGATGCTCACGGCGCGTACAGAAGAAGAAATTCAGGTGCAGGGACTGGATGTTGGCGCTGATATTTATTTTTCCAAGCCGATATCCATCCCCGTACTCTTTAGCCAGATTCGTGCCCTGTTGCGTGGTGCAAATCGTAACGACACGAAACCTCAGCAGCTTTCTATACACAACTTGCAAATTGATCGAGATCGATACCTGGTCAATATGCACGAAGAGGGAGGCAGCCAGGAAATTCGGTTGCCCCGGAAAGAATTTGAACTACTCTATTTCATTGCATCCCACCCGGGCAAGGTTTTTTCCCGTCAGGAATTGCTCGATCAGGTATGGGGACACGAAGTTTATGTAGTCGACCGTACGGTAGATGTGCACGTGCGGAAGATTAGGGAAAAGCTCGGAAATGATTATATTGAAACCGTAAAAGGCGTCGGTTATAAGTTTCTGGCTTAACAGATGGACCGTAATCTCAAGCGTAAAAATGTACGGCGGCGGTTCCGGTTTAGCCGACTTTCGCTGAAGCTTGCGAGCTGGATTGGTCTGGTCGCTTTCGTTGTTTCAATGCTGGTGCATCTTATTGCAGATGCGTATCCGGTTTGGAGTCACATCGTTTTTCCACTGCTGCTAGCCGGCGCTGCCTATTGGATTTCCCATCAACTCCTGGTAACCCGTATCACGCTGGCACGAACGACCCTCAAGCAGGTTCGGAAACACAAATTTGAGAACCTTGAAAAGGCACACTTGCCGCGGGGAGATGAGCTGAATGCGCTGAACTGGCAGGTCTATCGTACCGGCCTCGCGATGGAAAAGGAGTTGAACGAGCTCAAAAAGATTGAAGATTATCGCCGGGAGTTCCTCGGCAATGTCTCGCACGAACTAAAAACACCCATCTTTACAATTCAAGGGTTTGCCGAAACACTGTTGGATGGCGCGCTTACAGACGACCGTGTCAACGAACGCTTTCTCACCAAGATTCTGGCAAATACCAAGCGGCTTCGCAATCTGGCAAACGACCTTGTGGAGATTTCTCGCATCGAAACTGGCGAACTGGAAATGGTGATGCGTCCTTTTCGGCTCTCGGATGTTGTTAATGAAGTGTCAGATGAGCTCGAACAATTTGCTGAATCAAAAAATGTAACCCTTTACCATAAAATTCCTGCTACACTGCCGAAGATTTTGGGTGATAAAGCAAGAATTAGCCAGGTAATGATTAATTTGGTTGACAATGCAATCAAGTATAGCAACCCCGCCGGCTCTGTTGAAATTGTTGCGAGGGCTACTGCTGGAGGGCGCATCAAAGTGACCGTTGCTGACGATGGCATTGGCATTGCACCGCAACATGTCCCACGTTTGACTGAACGGTTTTATCGGGTGGATAAAAGCCGGTCGCGCGAGCAGGGTGGTACAGGTTTGGGTCTGGCGATTGTAAAGCATATCTTGGGAGCCCACGGGTCGGAAATGGTCATCGACAGTAAACAGAATGCAGGCTCTACGTTTGGTTTTACCTTGCAGCCTGTTGAAACAGAGCCGGCCGCTCCTGTCTCCAACTAACCTCCGTATTCCAGAAGTGTAATGATGCGCCAAGCTTACGTACTGAGTCGGCCGCAAAAGTTGTTTGTGGTGTGTGCTGCTGTGTTTCTGACAGCCCTAGTGGTTGCTGAGGCTACGGCCAGCAAGTTTTTTACGGCGTTTGAACTGCCTTTCACCATCAATATTCTCGGGCAGGAATTTACATCTGTAATCATGACTGCCGGCGTGATCGCCTTCCCCATCACGTTCATCGTTACCGACCTGATGAACGAGTACTTTGGCAAGAAGGGGATCAAGTTTGTGACGTTGATCGGGATGGTGATGATTATCTTCGAATTTGCGCTCCTGCAAATTGCGATGGCGGTCCCTACATCTTCTATTTCACCAGTGCCGGATGAGGCCTTTAATGTGGTATTTGGCGCATCGGGCCGCGTGATTTTTGGCAGCCTGGTTGCCTACGGCATAGGGCAGTTTGCAGACATCACGCTGTTTCATTGGCTGCGTAAGCTTACAAAGGGAAAGCACCTCTGGCTCCGTGCTACCGGGTCTACTTTTGGCTCACAGTTCCTTGATACATTTATTGTATTACTGGTCGCATTTGCGGGGCAACTGTCTTTCCAGGAAATTGTGGCCATCACGCTTTTCAATTACAGCTACAAGTTCATCATAGCCATTCTGATCACCCCCGTCATTTATGCAGCACATTGGGTGATGGATCGGTACCTTGGGGCTGAGACGGCCAATGAATTGATTGCGCAGGCGGAAGGTCGAGAAGAAGAAGTAGAGTCTTGAGGAGCAGATGCCTTACGGCGAGGGCTATTGAAATGCCCGCGCCGATTAAGCAATATAGGGATGTAACCTAAATTGAGGGTACTGGAAACTTGACGGGAGTCATCCAGCCATGTGGATCGACGCCTTTCTCTACCAGATCGAAAAACGCCCGCTGTAACTTTGCTGTTACTGGTCCGCGACTACCACTACCGATGGTGTGATGATCTACTGAACGAATAGGGGTAACTTCCGCAGCTGTACCTGTGAAAAAGAGTTCATCAGCAAGGTACAACGCTTCCCGGGGAATAAGCTGTTCGCGGATAGAATAACCCATGTCGCGGGCAAATGTCATAATGGAATCACGCGTAATACCAGGCAGAATAGAAAGGCTGCTAGGCGCTGTATAGATGACGTTGTCGCGGATCAGGAACAGGTTCTCACCACTGCCTTCTCCGACATAGCCCTGTGTGTTTAGCATGATGCCTTCATTGAAGCCATTCAGGATCGCGTCCATTTTTACGAGGGAGGCATTCAGGTAATTGCCGCCGGCTTTCGCAAGCGATGGGAAGGTGTTTGGCGCCATACGGCTCCAGGAAGCTACCTGTACATCTACACCCTGTTCAAGCGCTTCGGGGCCAAGGTATGCACCCCATTTCCATACAGCTATAACCGTATCCACCTCATTCTTCAACGGGTTTACGCCCATGCCACCCATACCGCGAAACACAACCGGGCGAATGTAGCAAGACTTCAGACCGCTTTCTACGATTGTCTCTACCGTAGCAGCTTCAAGTTCTTCAAGGGAGAAAGGAATCTCCATCCGATATATTTTGGCAGAATCGTAAAGACGCTGCAGGTGCTCACGAAGACGTAAGATCCCGGATCCCTTTTCGGTTTCATAACAGCGAATACCTTCAAAAACAGAAGAACCGTAGTGAACTACATGGGATAGCACGTGGATATTGGCATCTTCATGAGGTACAAGTTTTCCATTGAACCAGATGTCGTGCTGCATAATATATTTGCTGGGTTTATGACGTGTAAACGTTGGGGTTCTGATTTCCGCAGAACATCACATCGGCGGAAAACAACAAACGGCATGCACCTTGAAATGTTCGACCCGGGAATGGGCGAAATGCTGGTAGGTATCCCTCAAAAAAGTAGCGGCGAGAAGACTTTAGGTAGCGGCCTGAATACGTTCTTTCATTACCAATGAGGCACGCTGGCTGGTAGCGAGGGCATAGTAAGCGATGGTCCAGAGGATTTTGAAAGATGCTTTCAGGGTACCTGAGACGGTGCCAGTAATTTTAGAGACACCAACACGCTTGCGATAGGAGACGGGGACTTCTTTATATCTGATTTCAGCTTTGAGGGCTTTAATTTGCATCTCGATGGTCCACCCATAGGTTTTATCCTGCATGTCGAGTGCCATCAGGTGGGTATATCGGATAGCCCGAAATGGGCCAAGGTCGGTGAATTGCCCGTTCCAGAAGAACTTCATGAGTCCGCATGCAATACGGTTGCCTATGAGTGCCTGGGGCAACATAGCGCCGGCTTCTCGTTTCCCAACCATTCGCGAGCCAAGCACAAAATCTGCTTCATTGTCGCGAATCGGGTTGAGGAGCGTTACAATTTCTTCCGGATGGTCGCTGTAATCGCCATCCAGGAAAACAATAACGTCAGGCTCTTTGGTTTTTGCGTACGCGATACCGCGCAGGCAGGCCCATCCGTATCCTTTGTTGCTTTCCCTGATTACTGTAGCGCCGGCGGCTTTGGCATTGGCTTCAGTTTCGTCTGTGGACGCGTTGTTGACTACAACAACTTCTTCGACGAGGTCTTTGGGGAGGTCACCAATAACTTTGCCGATAGACCGGGCTTCATTGAATGCCGGAATGATTACAATAACTCGCATGGTCGGTTTATACGTCTTATGCAGCTTCCGGTGCACCCATTTGTTGCAGGGCGTCGCCGGCAAGTCGCATTGTGGTCCAGTCTGCCATGGGCTTGGCGCCGAGCTTTTCATAAAAGTCGATTGCCAACTGGTTCCAGTCGAGTACGTTCCAATCCAGGCGCTCGCAGTTATGGGCAACTGCGACGCGGGCCAATGCCTTCAGGAGCGCAAACCCTGTGCCTGTACCCCGGAAGTCTGGTAAAACAAACAAGTCTTCCAGGAAAATATTCCACCGGGTAAGGAACGTAGAATAATTGAAGAAATAGAGGGCCATCCCGATCACTTCACCATCTTGCTCAGCCACAAGTGCATGGCACCGGGGTTGGGCATCGGGAGAAAGGTGCCGGGCAAGTGCTGCTGCATCCGGATTTGATTCGTGCGATAAATGCTCGTAATCAGCCAGTGCATTGATCAAGAAGGAGAGCCGCCCAGCATCTGCCGGCGTGGCTTCGCGTATTTGCAATGACATAGTACAGGTTACCGAAGGGCCAGTCAGCAAAACGGCTCAGGTATGTGTTTACCTGAGCCGTTTTCCGTTACCGGTAATTGCCATAAAAATCATCTTCATCAAAATCATCATCGTCCTTGATCGGACCAATAGAGGATAACATCGACCCCATCATGTCCGTGTAGGTAGCATTTGCATCTGCAAAATCTTTCCCAAGCATTGAGTACTGATGCAGGGCATCAAGGATGAATTCCATCGCTGTAGCAGCTTCTGCAACGTCTTTGGGTTTGGTGTATTTGTTGATGATTGCCTCAAGTCCTTTTACAGACTTCAGCATTTTGTGGTAAGCCTCAAATTTCAGGTCGTTACTCAGCCTGAGTTCATTCCCTTTAGAGAACCAGGTGATAACTTCCTGGTATGGCGAGCGGCCTTCTTTTTTGTCGTCTGGGTCGGGGAAATAGTGGGTGAAAACTGACTTGATGGCGCGGCCAATCAGGAGTCGGGCGACATTCTGTGCGCCTTCCTGCTCTCCTTCATATACGAGTTCTACCTTACCGGTAACCGCCGGCTCAACTGAAATCAGATCCGACATCCGGACAGTAGTCTCAGACTCATCGTTCAAGAGGGCCCGTTGCTCTGCAGACGAAATCAGGTCTTCCAGCGCTGCACGCGTCATACGTACGGAAACACCGGATTTCTGGTCAACATATTCGCTATTTCGTGCTTCAACAGCGACTTGCTCGATGATTTCCCGGAAGTAATAGGGAATATTTACCTTAACCGCGTCTTCGCCATCTCGCTCGTCCCAGGCTTCTTGCCGTGTAATCTCTACGCCAATCTCAATGGTTTTTGGGTAATGTGTGATGATCTGGCTGTCGATCCGGTCTTTGAGCGGTGTGATAATGTTACCGCGGTTGGTATAGTCTTCCGGGTTAGCGGAGAAGATCATCATGATGTCCAGCGGAAACCGGATGTTGAACCCGCGAATCTGGATATCCTGCTCTTCCATAATATTCAGCAAGCCGACCTGTATCCGTGGCTGCAAATCGGGCAGCTCATTGATCGCGAAAATGCCGCGATGTGTACGAGGAATGATGCCGAAATGGATCACTTCCTCGTCAGCATAGGTCAGTCGTAAGTTGGCTGCTTTGATGGGATCAATGTCGCCGATAAGGTCCGCGATGGTTGTATCAGGTGTCGCCAGTTTTTCTGCGTACCGCTTGTTACGATGGAGCCAGTCAATGGGGGTGTCGTCCCCTTGCTCAGCGATGAGGTCGCGCGCGTATTTGGAGATCGGAGAAAGCGGATCATCATTGATCTCACTGCCGGCTACCACCGGTATGTATTCATCAAGCAACTGCGGCAGCAACCGGATAATCCGGCTTTTTGCCTGGCCGCGTAGCCCGAGCAGAATGAAATCGTGCCGGCCCAGCACCGCATTCTGTATCTGTGGGATAACGGTCTGATCGTAGCCCAGGATACCCTGAAAAACAGAAGTACCCGATTTGAGCCTTGTAATCAAGTTGCTACGCATTTCGTCCTTTATTGACCGAGGCGCATAACCTGATGCTTTGAGTTGGCCGAGCGTATTAATTTTGTTCACAGAAGATGCATTCATGTATCAAAATCCTGGGCAGTTTTACGAAGGGTAGCACGCGACCGGGATGAAGCAGTTCCCAGGGACGAATTTCTGTCCTTTTGCAGCGGAGGGGAGGTATGGCTGGGGCGTATTGGGGCGTGCTAATGCCGTAGCATCAGGCACAGGAATACTACGCTTATTTGTAAGGGGCAAACTGATAGAGGGCCAGTTTAGGCTCAGGCTCTATAAAGATAACGGCAAGTTCAACCGTGCTGTCAGCTTTAACGCGTACGTCCAGGTCAACGGGGCGAAATTCCTTGCTAAACAGCGGCGTATCCTGTACGAGCCTTTTTGTCAGTTGGCCGTTTCTGTCAAATTGGTCTATACGCAGCCAGCCGGGGCGGATGTTAAGCGCATAGAGGTGTTTGTCTGTTACAGCAGCCGAAGGCATGAGTAGGGGTGGTTCGTCAACGTCTCCCAGCATGAAAGCACGGCTGCGTGGCAGCATGGGGGAATCAAATCCGTTAAGGTTAAGGGTGTCAACCCGGCCGTCAGGCAGGACGATGTCTGCAATCGGACGGTAACCACAAAGGCTGATCAGGGAATCGCCCCAGATGCGCAACATGCCGGCATGGCGCCACAACGGGCCTTCGAGCATGCTTTTTTCGACAACCCTGCCCTCCATGTCGAGTTTTGCAATGTAGCCGTCAAAGCCTTCGCCAATTACTTTGAAGTAGACGTTGTCCCCTGCTGCAGTGGCATACTGCAACCGTTGTTCGGATGGCGCATCGGGTGGCGTTGGAATTTGGAAAACTGAGCGATCTTCGTAGAAAAAATCGATTCTTTGGGCGTCAGGATTTAACACCAATAGCGTATCACCTTTAACCCCGGCCAGGTAGGGGAAGGAAAAGAGGGTAGACTCGACCGTTTGGTTGAGGACGCCGGTTGGCAGGAATTCGTAGACTACATTTTGCTGGACATCGCTGACATAAATTTGGTCATCATCGCCAAAAAGGACGGTGCGTGGGTATTGCAGCGGTTGATCTGCGTTGCCGGCAGTTTCCCATACCAGGCTCAATGTGTCGACAGGTGTGCTTTCTGCGAGTCTGCGGGAAAGGGAATCTGCGGGAAATAGCGCCCGTGATTCACGGCGTTGACACGCTGTTGGAAAGCAGCCCGATACAAAAAGGAGCAGAATAAGCAGGAGTAACGGGCTATTATGAATTCTGCTGTAGAGAGGACGCAGCGGGGACATATCCTATGACCTGGGAGATATGATTAAGGGGTGATAAGAAGCTGTGCTGATAGAAATTCTCGCACGCGTAATTGTGGTCCTTTATGTCCTGGCACCGCAAACCCTGTCCGCAAACTTGGTTGCAGTGCCCTAAACGTCATCGTCCCTGACAAAGAGGACGACGGATTATTTGCCCTTAATATATGAAAATCCTGCGTTTAGGTTGCTGGAAGAAATGGTTAACCTTGCCGCCCAATTTCCATGCTCAGATTGACCATGCGGGCATCGCGCAGCACTTCGAGCTTAACGGTGTCGCCCGGGCGGAAGTCATAAAGCCGGCCAGCGAGGTCGATCTGGTTGTCAATTTCTTCACCTTCAAAGGACAGAATGACATCATAGGGCCTGAAGCCAGCGCGTTCAGCTGGTGAGTCGGGGTCTACGTCGCGCACAATAAAGCCGCGGGCCTGTGCAAGGCCTAGCGCACGCGCAATTCGGTCGTTGACATCTAGCCCACGAAGACCAGTATAGTACGACCTGTCAACTTCGCCGTTGGTGCGTAGCTCGTTGACAATGTCCCGTGCTTTGTGCGCAGGTACCGCAAAGCCCAACCCGATAGAGCCCGTGCTGCCTCTTGCTGTGTAGATAAAAGTATTTACGCCAATAACTTCGCCCAATGCATTGATAAGCGGGCCGCCTGAGTTGCCCTGGTTGATGGCGGCATCCGTTTGAATCATGTCTCTGTAGACGCGGTTTTCCTGGGGTTGAAAGTCGCGACCCACGCCGCTAATAACGCCAACGGTTACTGTTGGCTCTGCGGCCTCAAAAAGGCCAAACGGATTTCCCAACGCGATGGCCCATTCACCAGGGATCGGATTGGTTGATTCTGAGAAGTTGAGGTGGGGTAGCGCCATGGACGTATCCACTTTTAACAACGCAAGGTCTGTCGCTTCATCCCGGCCCACCAGTTCAGCTTCTAGCGTTGCCCCATCCATAAAAGCGACGGTGATTTGGGCGGCGTTGTGTGCTACGTGTTCATTGGTCACGATATAGCCGTCTGAGGAAATAACAAATCCAGATCCGACAGCCTGTACTTGCCGCTCGTAGACCCGTGATCGTCGCCGGCCAAAAAAGTATTCCATCCAGGGGTCACCGGCAAAGGGGTCGGTATACTGTACGCGCTCTACTCCTATTACGTTTACGCTTACCACAGCCGGACTCGCCTTCTCAACAGCATAGGTGATGGCATTTTGCCGGCTCAACATAACCTGTGTATTGGCTTCCGCAACGCTGGCAAAGTCTGTTGCAGCGGACTGCGGTTCATTGGGCTCCTGAGATTGAGCTTGCTGATTGCAAGACATCAGGCAGCATGTGGCAATAAACAGGGCGAGACGTACCATAAACCAGGCTAATGCTAAATTGGATGATTTGATGATACCTACGTGAGGAATACGCGCTAGTTTCTTTTTTACGTGTGATTAGCAATTCTTCGCGCTGGCCTGACCATTGTTGCTGTGTCCCGTTTTTTTGATCAGAATCCCTGTCACATCTCTTTAAGCTAACAGATCGAAAAGCCGATACCAGATGGAGGACTTCTGCTGTCTTTTGGCAGCACCTGGATATGGAGTTCACATTTTCAGAGATAGCAAAGGCGTACTGATGGCTAAAATTCTCATTGTTGAGGACGAAGACGAACTGCGAAACGCAATTCGTCGCACGCTGGAAATAAACGGCTACGAAGTTACAACAGCTGAGGAAGGCCGCAAAGCCCTGCTGCTAATTGAAGAAGACCGTCCAGACCTTGTATTAACCGATATTTTCATGCCTGGCATGGAAGGCCTTGAAACAATTCAACGGCTGGCAGGGGCACACCCAGGTTTGCCTATTGTGGTTATGACAGGCTCGCTTGATCGTCTTTTCCTTGATCTCGGGCTCAAATTTGGTGCAGTTCATGGCCTCAACAAGCCATTCAGTACCGATGAATTGCTTATTGCGATAAGTGAATCACTGGAATCTAGCGCAGACACATCCGCGCACTCAGCCTGAAGAAATTTCAATAACCAAATAAGCTGGCATCATGAAAGGAGTTGTTTTTACAGAGTTTTTAGAGATGGTGGAGGATACGTTCTCCCCGGAAGTCGCTGATGAAATGATTGTTTCTTCCAAGCTGGAGTCACAAGGATTTTATACGGCCGTTGGCACATACGATCACCGCGAAATGGTAGAGATGGTCACCCAGTTGAGTAGCATGACCGGTGTACCAATTGGTGATCTGCTTGAAAAGTATGGCGTCTACCTCTTTCAAAAGTTGATCGAAAGCTATCCTGGCTTTCTTGACGGCATTGACGGCGCTTTTGATTTTCTGAAAACAATCGACAACCACATTCACGTGGAAGTTCAGAAGCTGTACCCACAGGCTGAACTGCCAAAGTTTGATTACGAAGTGGTTGATGATCGTACGCTAATCATGAAGTATGCCTCGCCGCGTGGTTTTGCCGCCTTTGCTTATGGTATGATGACCGGTTGTATTGCCTATTTCAAAGAAGACATCCATGTAGCGCAGAAAGATCTTTCTGACGGCACAGGTAAAGTCGCTGAATTTACCCTTACAAAGCAAGGCTAAACATGAGCAATGTTGAGATGATGCAAAGGCGCCTGGAGCGGGAGCGGCAGGCGCGCAAAGCTGCAGAAAAGCTGCTTGAAGAGAAGAGCCGCGAGATTTTCGAGATCAATCGTAAACTCTCGCAGGTAGCCTTGTTTGCAGATCTCAGCCCGAATCCTGTCTTGCGGTTTGACACGGAGGGGGCCTTGCTGCTTGCCAACGAGCGGGCAAAAAATGTATTGGGAGAACAGGTGTTTATGGGTAACACGCTGAGTAGCATGTTGCCCCAGTTTGCTGATCTCAATATCAAACAAATTGTAGAGGGTAGCGAAATATTTCAAGCTACCACTCAGATGGAGGCCAGTCATTACCAGTTTACATTCAAAGGGATAGCGCCACACGGTTTTGTCAATGTGTATGCCAGTGATGTTACCCAACAGGAACTGGCGAAAAAAATGATTGAAGCTTCGCACCGGGAAACGGAGCAAATGCTTGCGTCGATATCTTCGATTCTTGTTGGAGTGGATAAAGATCGGAAAATTACCCGCTGGAATGAGATGGCCAGCAATACCCTTGGGCTTACAGGTGAAGCGGTGCTCGGCCGTGATCTCAACGCTTGCGAAATACCCTGGTCTCTGGGGTCGCTGGAAGGGTACATGGCTGAAAGCAAATACGTTGACCATGCGATGGTCCCTGAGATTCCTTTTACAGCAGCAAACGGGAAAGAAGGTTTTTTAAGCGTGGTTGTTAACGTTGTATACGATGCCAACAACAGTTTTAACGGCTACCTGATTCTTGCGATCGATATTACAGACCGGAAGGTATTGGAAGGGCAGTTGATGCAGGCACAGAAGCTCGAGTCTCTTGGGCAACTTGCCGCCGGCATTGCGCATGAAATAAACACGCCAATTCAATTTATTGGCGACAATACACGCTTCCTCGGGGTAGCTTTTGAGCGCCTGAATACGGTCATCGAAAAAGGTCAGCAGTTGCTGAATGAAGTCCAGGGCGGAACGGGCATGATGGTCCAGGCGATCAGTGAAATGGAAGAGGCCGTGAAAAAGGGGAAGCTCAAATACATGGCTGCAGAAATTCCGTTTGCCATAGAGGAGACCCTCGGCGGTGTGGATCAGGTTGCATCTATTGTTCGCTCGATGAAGCAATTCTCTCATCCGGGGTCAAAGCAGAAAGTGCTCTCCAACATAAACGAGGCCATCCTGAGTACCATTAATGTGGCCCGTAATGAGTGGAAATATATCGCTGAGCTAACGACAAATCTCGCCGAAGATCTTCCTGAAGTCCCCTGTTTTCAGAGCGAGCTCAACCAGGTTGTGTTGAACATGATCGTGAATGCAGCGCATGCAATTGAGGACAAAAACAAGGAGACCAAAGCCCATGGCCAGATTACGATTACAACAAGGTATACCGAAACGGATGCTGAAATTTTAATCTCGGATACAGGCGCCGGCATACCGGATCACGTGGTCTCCAAAATTTTTGACCCGTTCTACACAACCAAAGAAGTGGGCAAAGGCTCGGGCCAGGGGCTGGCAGTGGCTTATAACGTCATTTATGAAAAGCATGGTGGTGCGATTGACGTCGATACAACGCCGGGTGAAGGTACCACGTTCACCATTCGTATTCCGCTGAATGAAGAGACTGAGGAGGTAGCTGTATGAAATGTCACATCCTCTTTGTAGACGACCAACCAGAAGTCTTGCGCGGGACGCGCCGGATGCTGTTCAATGTCGATAGCGAATGGGATATAGATTTTGCCACCGATGCCGAGGAGGCGCTCGAGAAAATCAGGGCAGAGCCGTACGACATGATTGTGTCGGATATCAAGATGCCTGGTATGGATGGCACAGAACTTCTACAGCATGTCGCAGATGAGTTTCCGAACATGATCAGGATGGTGCTGTCTGGTTATCCGGATAGCGATCTGGTGATGAAAGCGGCTGAAAATGCACATCAATTTTTATCCAAGCCAACAAAGCAAGGAGAGTTGGTGGAGGTGTTGAGTCGATCGCTTTCATTACGGGAGCTGTTGCAAGACAAGCGCTTGTCAAAAATTGTAGCCGGCCTGGATTCCATTCCAAGCTTGCCCAATGTGTACATGGAATTGATGGACATCCTGAATTCACCGGACGGCTCTATGCAGGCCATTGGCAAGGTGATTTCGAAAGATATCGCGATGTCCGCCAAAATCATGCAAATGGTCAATTCTGCATTTTTTGGTCTTCCTGTTGAGGTTAAGAACCCGGTACACGCAACCAATCTCTTGGGCATTGAAGTGATCAAAGCGCTTGTGATGACGGTGCACGTATTCAAGAGCTTCAATAGCAACGGATCCAAGCGGTTTTCGCTAGAGAAATTTACCAACCACTGCCTGGCTGTAGGCGCGCTGGCAAAAACAGTTGCCAAGTTTGAAGGGCAGCCTCAGGACATTGTAGACGACGCGTTTATTTCAGGGATGATGCACGATGTGGGCAAGTTGATTGTTGTAGCGAACTTCCCGGAGTATTACGACCAGAGCACAATTTATGCAGAGTCGCATGGGTTGACCTATGCACTTGGCGAGGAGGCCGTTTACAATACCACCCATGCAGAAATTGGCGCCTATTTGCTTGGCTTGTGGGGCTTCCGGGATAACATTGTAGAGGCGGTGGCTTTCCATCACCGTCCGGAAGACTGCAAGGGGACAACGTTCTCTCCACTCACTGCAGTACACATTGCGGACGCGCTGGAAAACGAATATGGCGATCCTAATTGCAGGGCATTGCCAATCATCCACATGGACTACCTCAATAACCTAGGATTAACAGAAAAGTTGGGAGACTGGCGGCAAGTTTGTCTCGAAACGCAACATTCCTTGATGCAAAATGATGAATAAAATACTTTTTGTCGACGACGAGCCGGCCATCCTGCGGAGCTATCAGCGTTATATCGGTCTTGATTATGAAGTAGATACCGCGTTGGGTGGCGAGAAAGGCCTGGAAATGCTCGAAGCAAACGGCCCGTATGGGGTTGTTGTATCTGATATGCGCATGCCTGGTATGAACGGGGCAGAGTTTCTTTCTGTTGTCAGACAGAACTTCCCGGAAAGCGTTCGGATGCTGCTCACAGGTCAGGCTGACATGTCAGATACCATTGATGCAGTAAACAACGGCCGTATCTATCGCTTCCTAACCAAACCGTGCCCGCCTGAAACCCTCGGGCAGGCGCTGGATGAAGGCCTGGAAATCTACCGCCTCAGGAGTGCTGAGAAGCAGCTTCTCGAGCAGACATTGAAAGGGACCATCAAGTTGCTTGGTGACATCCTCTCAATCGTTAGTCCCGAATTGTTCAGTCGTTCTGCCCGGGTTAGGGATCTCTCCAAGCAACTCGCCGATCAGCTTGAGCTGGACAACGTCTGGAAAGTAGAAGTTGCTGCAATGTTAGCGCAGATTGGGTGTATTACCATTCCAAAAGATGTGCTTACAAAACGGTTTTCGGGGCAACAGCTGGATGACACCGAAAGCTTTACGTTCTTCAAACACTTGAAGGCCGGCAAAGAGTTGCTGGGTAACATCCCGCGCCTCGAAGAAATTGCCGAAGCCGTTGCGTACCAGGAAAAACACTTCAATGGCGGCGGACATCCACGTGATGATGTTTATGGAAATAGCATTCCAATCATTTCACGTATCCTCAAAGTTGCCAACGATTACGAACTCGAAAAGTCACTGGACAAGTCGCATACAGCGGCGCTTGGTCAGTTGCTGGCCGTCTCTGATCACTATGATCCGGATGTTCTTGAAGCGCTTAAAAAAGTGTTCAGTGGCGTTGAAGCAGAATATGTGGTGAAGGAAATTCGGGCCAAGCACGTAGTTACAGGCATGCTGTTGGCTGAAGGTGTACGCACAAAAAGTGACTTACTGCTGGTTTCCGAAAAACAGGAAATTTCAGACGCCATGATGATGTGTATCCACAACTTCGCGGAAAACAGAAATATCATCGAGCCGGTACGCATTCTGATAAAAGCTACCTGAGTCGACAAATAGTTTGACGGGAAGGTTGGGTGCCTGGCAGGGCGGTGTTATTTTGTACCGCTTCTAAAAATCCAGCCCTGTTCTGTCATGCGAATCAATGCAACCCGACTTCAGCAAAAACTGGCAGACCTGGCCACAATCGGACAAATTCCGGGTGGCGGGGTCTGCCGGCTTGCGTTTACAGCAGAAGACCTTGCCGGCCGTACCTTTGTCGCTGAGCAGATGGCGCTGTTGGGGCTCGATGTGCAAATCGATGCCGTGGGCAACTTGTTGGGTATCCGCAAGGGCCAACAAGATGGGCCACTCATACTCACTGGCTCCCATACCGACACCGTGAAAACCGGGGGGCGATTCGACGGCAGCTTGGGCGTGCTTGCTGGCCTGGAAGTTATTGCGTCCTTAAACGATGCGGGCCTGCAAACCGCGTTGCCGATTGGGGTGATTTCCTTTGTAAATGAAGAAGGCGCCCGGTTTATGCCGGATATGATGGGCAGTCTCTACCAGGTTGACGCGTTGTCTCTCGATACAATTCGCTTGATTGAAGGGATAGACGGCACAACGATTGGCGAAAATCTGGACAGTTTGCAATATGCAGGTACAGCGGATTTTCGAGACCTGGAAATCGGTCACTTTGTCGAACTGCATATCGAGCAGGGGCCCTGGCTCGAACGTGAGGGGGTTACCATTGGCGCTGTTGAGCGCGTCCAGGGAATTCGCTGGCTCGAATACAAGTTCACGGGTGTAGCAAATCATGCCGGCGCAACACCCATGTCGATGCGGCACGATGCGGGGTATGCTGTCGCAGCGCTTGCCCACGCCGTACGCGAAATTGCAACGGACATGGGTTCCGGTCAGCGGGCTACAACAGGGGCCATCCAGCTATTTCCAAATCTCATCAATGTTATAGCAGCAACAGGCGAAGTAACCGTTGATCTGCGAAATCCCGATCCAGCGCAGCTAGCGATCGCTGCGCGCAAAGTAGAAGCAGCAGCAGGTCAGATCGCTGAGGCAGAGGGACTGTCCTACACTGTGCGCTCACTTGCTGAAGTGGCGCCGGTCACGTTCAACGCAGAAACAGTGGAGGCCGTCGAAACAGCAGCAGCAGCGCTTGGCTATTCGTGCAGGCGCATGATCAGCGGTGCCGCACATGACGCACAAATACTGGCGCGCCGCTATCCGGCGGCTATGATTTTTGTGCCTAGCCGCGATGGTGTCAGCCACAATGTTCGCGAATACACGCGCCCTGAAGATGTTGAGGCGGGTGCAGATGTATTATTGCATACCGTGCTACAGCTTGCAGGGGGGCGTTAAAACGAGGTGCGCCGGATGGCGCCTTGCTGGATTTTTAATAAACCGTTGACGCGCTTTAATTCGGTCTCTGCTTTGGTTTTTTCGCGTTTCAGCCGGGTGATTTCTGCTTCCATCCAGTCGATATGATGAAGCAGTTTTTCAACGTCGTGACTGGGCATGAGGCGGTATATGTCGAGAATGTCTTTTTCAAGACGGATCGGTACGGAACCGAGGGTGTTTTCCGTTCCTGTCATGATATGAATGTGCTAGGGCCGTAAGGCGGTCGGTAAGTGTGTCTTCGTTCCCTGGAAGTCGAGTATGAAAGGCAGCGCAGTAACAGGAAATGTAGACAAAAGATAGGGTTCAGAAGGCAAATATCCTACCCGCTTTGGAGGGTGTAAAAAAGCTTGATTGGGTTGCCCTGGGTGGCAACATAGGCCGGCGCAGAAAGGCAACTATAGGAGGGAGCCGGAAAAACTTTCAACATTTGTTATGGCTTGTTATAGAATTGTGATACAAAGCAACAGCGCTTACCCCCATCTTTGAAGCCGTCATCTCTCATTAGCGGATGTGGGCATGATTCTTCTGCGATAAGCGCAGACAATTATGCAACTGTACTGTCAGGCACTTTACCTCAAAGCAAAGCACAGATTATCAGAATCAATCAATTTCTATCATGAAAAAAATTACTACGCTATTGGCGTTGTTGCTGTTGGGTGTAACCTCTTCATTTGCCCAGAGCACGCGATTCCAGGTAACCATTGAAAACGTGGGTGCGGAATTGCCGGTACTCAAAAAGGGTATCTTCAACACGCCCGTTGGCGCTTCTGACCCTGGCCCGATTGGCCCAGGACAGTCTTATGAATTCAGCTTTACAGCCGGCCCCGGGAATTACTTGTCGCTGGCTACGATGTTTATCCAGTCCAACGACCTTTTCTATACCTTTGAAGGTACCGGGCTTGCATTGTTTGACGAATTGGGCGCGCCAGTAACAGGCGACGTTACCAACAGTGTTTTCCTGTATGATGCAGGTACTGAAGTTAACCAGGAGCCTGGTGTAGGTGCTGATCAGGCCCCACGTCAGGGAGGACCTGATACAGGTGCTGCTGAAAATGGCACACTATCTCGGATTACGGATGGTGCAATGGGCATTGGCGGATACACCTATCCCAATGTAGCGGATGTTATCCAGGTATCGCTGGCACACGATGGTGGTACCGAGTTCACGGTTACCATTGCCAACGTTTCAGTGGAAAATGGACTCACCACCTCCACCGGTGCCGTGACCATTCCGCTTTCGCCAGGTGTATGGGCTGTGCACTCAAATGCAATTGCCTTTTTTGAGTCGGGCACCGAGGCGCCTGCAGGTATCGAAGCCATTGCAGAAGATGGCAACGCCGGCGTTTATGATGCAGCGCTTGAGCCTCTTACAGGTGTTCAGGTACCCCTCGCACCTGGTGCATGGGCAGTACATTCACCTACGGTTAATTTCTTCGAAGCAGGCGCTGCTGCCGGCGCAGGTATCGAAGCCATTGCAGAAGATGGTAACCCGGGAATCCAGGCTGATGCGCTCGTTGGCGTTGAGGGGGTAGGCAGTGCTGGCGTATTTAACACGCCTGATGGCGCTGCGGGCCCTGGTCCGATCGGTCCAGGTGGTAGCTACTCATTCTATGTGGATGCAGAGCCAGGCTATGGTCTTTCATTTGCAACCATGTTTATTCAGTCCAATGACCTTTTCTACGCGCCGGCTGGTGCTGGTATGCCGCTGTTTGATGGTGATACACCGGTATCAGGCGACGTCACGGCTTCTGTAGCCCTCTGGGATGCAGGAACTGAAGTAGACGAAGAGCCCGGCGTTGGGCCTAACCAGGCACCACGCCAGAGTGGCCCCAACACAGGTGTCGATGAAAATGGCGTTATCGTAGAAGTCGACGGCGAAAATGACGGTTTCACGTATGTTGCTGTTAACGAAGTCGTTCGCGTTACCGTGACCCCGCTTGAGCCGGTTACCTTCTATGCCCGTATAGAAAATGTAGGTGCTGCAGACGCTGTTGCTTCCGCTGATGGCGAGGGCCAGGCTGTACCGTTTGCACCAGGCGTTTGGGCTGTTCACAATGCGCCAGACCCGCTCTTTACCGTAGGCGCACCAGACCGCGGTGATGGCCTTGAGGGACTTGCTGAAGATGGTGCTACAACTGATTTGGCGGCTGCACTCGAAACAACAGCTGGTGTACTTTCTTCTGGCGTATTCAACACGCCTGTAGGCGCTGAAGCACCAGGCCCGATTGGCCCGGGTGGCGTTTATGAATTCAGCTTTGAAGCATTGCCAGGAGACTACCTGTCATTTGCAACGATGTTTATCCAGTCAAATGACCTGTTCTATGCACCAGACGGCAATGGTATTCCGCTGTTTGATGCAGAAGGTATGGCGCGCCGCGCTAACATCACCCACTATGTTGATCTGTGGGATGGTGGCACAGAAGTGAACGAAGAGCCAGGTCTCGGTGCAAACCAGGCGCCGCGTCAGGCTGGTCCCAATACTGGAGATGATGAGGGCGGTAACGTTGTGCTGATTGCTGATGGCGAAATGGGGCCTGGTGGCTTCACTTATCCAACAGTAGCCAGCCAGATCCGCGTGACAATTTCTCAAACACCTGTGACGCCTTTCCGCGTCCTTGTTGAGAACTTGTCGGACGAGAACTCGGTTGCCGGCAAAGCCCGCGCAGCTGTACCGCTCGCCCCAGGTGTATGGGCTGTGCACACATCGGGAGATCCACTCTTTACCGTTGATGCACCAGACCGTGGCGAAGGCCTTGAGGCACTCGCAGAAGACGGTAGTCCAGGTGAACTCGCAACATCACTCTCAACCCTTAGCGGCGTAGTTTCAAGCGACTACTTCAATACGCCAATCGGCGCAGACGCACCTGGGCCAATTTTCCCAGGCGAAGGCTATGAGTTTACCGTATATGCAGTACCAGGAGACTACCTGTCGCTGGCAACCATGTTTGTACAGTCCAACGACTTGTTCTACGCACCGGACGGCAATGGCATCCCGCTGTTCGATGGCGAAACGCCAATAGACGGCGACGTTACCAGCCAGATCCTCTTGTGGGATGGTGGGACGGAAGTGAACGAAGAGCCAGGACTTGGTGCAAACCAGGCGCCACGGCAGTCGGGTCCGAATACAGGTGATGATGAAAACGGACCTGTAGTACTGATTGCAGATGGCACAATGGGCCCTGGTGGTTTTTCTTACCCAAATGTTGCTGACGTAATCAGAGTAACCATCAACGGTGGTACAGCAGTGTCAACCGAAGATGCTTTTGAAGTGCCGGACGGCTTCACGCTGCACAACAACTATCCGAATCCATTTAACCCAACCACTACCATTCGCTACGAAATTCAGCAGGGTGGAAACGTGGGGCTTGCAATTTTCAACGTCCTCGGGCAAAAAGTTGCTGAACTGGTTAGTGGTTCACAGACAGCTGGTGTGTATGAAGTTAACTGGGATGGTCGTGACCTGAGTGGTCAAACTGCTGCCTCTGGAGTCTACCTCTACCGGTTGACATACAACGGTCAGCAGAGCCAGTCTAAAATCATGACCCTGCTCAAGTAAGCGCTAAAAGAGCACCAACGTGACGCTGGCTGAGGCTAGCCCCCAGCAAACCCACGTTGCAAGCATAGAGAAGCTGCAGCCTGTATATCCGGCAAGATCGGAAGCAGGCTGCAGCTTTTTAATTTTAGCAATAGTTCAGCCTGGAACAGAGGTGTCTGGCGTCATGCTTGTAACCCTGGCCGGCCAATGTCGGGATAATGCTTCATAGATTGAAAGCGCCTCTTCTACCTGTGAAACAGGAATCCGCTCATCTATGGTATGGGCAAGTTTATCGTCGCCGGGCCCAATTCCGATACAGGTAGCACCTTGTTTTACAAAATGGCCGGCATCCGTTGCAAAATTCCAGATACCAGCTGGCATGGGGCGTTGCATCGAATTTTGTAGGACATCTATGGCAGCGAGGAGCACGGTATCATCTGCCCGGGTAACAAAAGATGGCGCATTCGCAGGGATTTCCATTTGATACCCGGTGTAACACGTTTTTATGGTCCGAGGGAGTGCGACAGATGCCGAGGCTCCGGATTGTAAATTTGCTTCCAGGACAGTTTGCAGCTTGGTGATGATATCCGCTTCAGATTCGGCCGGCACATTACGCCAGTCCAGTGTAAGCCATGCTTCAGCAGGAATTACATTGGTACTGATTTGGTCTGTTTTGATAATTGTTTTTGCCACGGTGCTGGTGCCAAGGTCCACGTCATGCGCCATATCCATGTGCTCCATGGCTAGAATGAAGGCCGCGATACTATCCAGAGGGTTTATCCCCAGGTGGGGTACGCTGGCATGGGCACTTTTGCCTTTGGCATGTACCATTATTTCCAGCCGGCCACGGTGTCCACGTCGTAACGCATTGCCGCTTGGTTCACCAATGACTACAAGCTCCGGACACAAGTGTGTTGCCATGTGCCGGGCGCCCAGACCACCGAGTTCTTCGAAAACGACAGCTGTTACGTACACATCACCGGGAGGACGGTTGCTATCATTGAGCAAGCGTGCACCAGCATAGACCTGTGAGGCAAGCGGCCCTTTGATGTCTACAGCACCGCGGCCCCAAATTTGCGCATCGTGAACCTTGCCCTCGAACGGCGGAAAAGGCCATGCTGAATGATCACCTACATCAACGTGATCCAGGTGGGTGTTCAGCATCATGGCTGGGGCTTCCCCGCTGCCATGTATATGGCCGATTACGTTGCCAGCGTCGTCGATGTAGACGTTGTCGTAATCCAGGTTTGTCATCTCTTGCACTACGAGTTGCGCAATTTGACTTTCTTTACCGGGTAAACTGGGTGTTTGAATGAGTCGTTGTAAAAACGAAACACAGGCGGCAAGTTCATGCATGAGGGAGGCCTGGTTGGGTGAGGGATACATATATAACAACACCCTTTATGCGAGAAACGGGTCATGACACCGCCATTATTTACAACTACGTAACAATGACGTGCATACAGCGCGCATTTCTAGGGCTGGTTATTGGCAGATGTACACACAAAATGTTATATATGAGGGCTTATTGAATTAATTCACCAACAAACAATAGAGAGACATATGTCCGTAGCAAAAGTGATTGAAGTCATTGCAGAAGGCAATACCGTAGAAAATGCAATCAAAAATGCCGCATCAGAGGCGTCCAAAACGCTGAAAAACGTGCGTGGTGTATATGCTGAAGGCATTCAGGCAATAGTCGAAGACGGCAAAGTGACTTCTTTTCGGGTAAACTGCAAAGTGACCTTTGTTATTAGCTAGGCAGGATTTGACCTGGTGAAGACCAAAAAAGCACTGCGTTCCGGGCAAATCAGGCCCATCTCTCGGAACGCAGTTTTTTCATATACCCGAAAGTTGAAGTGAGTACACAGGATGAGGAGCACGTAAAGGCGCAGTGCCTACGTGAAAATGTTCTATCAGCAGGGTAATTATGTGCTTGAGACGCCTTCGTTAGGGCAGGAATACCTGCTGGTATGCCTTGTGGTCGCCTAACATCTCGATTGCGGATGCATATTGCGGGTCAACGGCAAGCGCAGCCTCGGTTTGGGCGGCGTCGCCATGGTAGCGGGCAAGAATCTGGACGCGTAGCCGTTCTTGGAGGCGTACTTTGTGTCGTTCAAAGTCGGTTGCTTTTTCCTCTCTAATGGCCTCCTGAAGGGCTGACATTTCATCTGCAACCGCTGCGTATCCTATATCTTCAAGGTTGCTGCCCAATTGCTCCGCAGCCATTTCTGCCCGGGTGCGATATGAAAAGTCTTGTGTGTTCAGCCAGGCCCGAAACGCGTCATAAAGTTTGTCGTCGATTACAAAATCTGTGTTGATTGTAGGCTGGCTGGCAGCAAAGTGGTTGGCAAAAAAGAAAAATGCAGCGCGCCTGATCAACGCCTGTTCCAGTTCGCTGGACGCACCAAGGGAAACAGGGAGATCCGGTTCGATACCGCGCCCGTCTTTTACAAGCCGTCCAGCAGCTGTTTTAAATGTGCGCCGCAGCGAATCGGGGATTTCGGAGAATGCGCCGTCATGGAGTTTGTAGTCAATTGCTTGTATGCTTCTTCCGCTAGGCGTGAAGTACTGCGAGGTGGTGATTTTCAGGGACGTGTTATACGGCAGCGGTTTAACTATCTGTACGAGCCCTTTACCGAATGATGTGCTGCCTATAATGACGCCGCGGTCAAGATCTTGTAATGCACCGGCGACAATTTCACTCGCGGAAGCACTCATGTCATTGATAAGTACCACAACGGGCAAGTCTGGGAAAATAGGCGTGACCTTGCTGCGATAGGTGTTTTCCGTTTGAGGTAAGCGGCCTCGAGTAGACACAATAACAGATCCTTTGGGCACAAAGAACTGGGCAATGGAAACAGCTTCATCCAGCAGGCCGCCCCTGTTGTCGCGCAGGTCAAGGATGAGACCTTTTACCTGCGATTCTTTTTGCATTTGCTCTATGGCTTCTTTGACCTCTTTGCTTGCATCACGGGTAAAACGGGCGAGTTTGACGTATCCTACGCCGGCCTCTTTACCTTCGCCAATGAAGCCTGCATGGGTGACGTTTTTCAACTGGATCTCTTCGCGGGTTAGCAGGAAATCGAGTGGCTCCGGTATGCCTTCGCGGCTCAGCGAAATTTCTACGGCTGTCCCAGGCTCTCCGCGCAAGATATTGCGAACATCAGAGAAAGACAGTCCACTTGTAGGCTGCCCGGCAACCTCGATAAGAATATCGCCGGTGCGTACTCCTTGCAAATAACCGCTTGTGCCTTCAGTCGGAGAGATGACCGTCATCTTTCCATTCCGCATACCTACGTTGAGGCCAACACCGCCGTACCGACCACGCGTCATAATCTCAATGTCACCGTTGTCTGCTTCATCGAAAAAGTTGGTGTACGGGTCGAGGTTTGTGAGCATGGCGTCAATCCCGGTACGCATGAGCGTTTCCGGATTTAGATCATCTACATAGTCGGTAACCAGTTGCTCGTAGAGGGCGCCAAAAATCTGAAAGTTTTTACGAAGCGCAAAGTACTTGTCGTCATCATCGTGCATCCAGAATCCTGCAAGGAATCCAACGCTGAGCACACAGAGAAAAGAGAAGACGAGTGCCGTTTGTTTATTTATTCTCATGATGATAAAGGGCTTTGGGGTCGTATTTGCGCAGAGATTTGAGAGTATCGAAGTATTCCAAAGGAACAGTTAGGCACGGACAACAATCAGGAAAGGAACAGCAGTTCACAATTGCCTTGAAAAGAGGCACTACCTGAAAAGGTAGGGAAGCTGATATAGTGACGTGTTGAAAGGAGGGACGTTCCTGTCTGGTTTATACAAACAGCAGTCCCGATTGAGATTGTACGTTACAGGTAGTGCCGTTATTTCAGGGCTTCATTCATCTCGCGTTCGCGCTTGCGGGTTACATATGCTGAAACGTAGATAGATGCTTCGTACAGCAGTAACAGCGGCATGGCCACCAGAATCTGAGAAAACGGATCTGGAGGTGTGAAGAATGCGCCTACAATGAGGCAGCCAAGCAAGGCATACTTACGCGAGGCACGCAGTGCTTCAGGTGTTGCAATACCGATCTTCGCCAGGAAGTAGATGACAACTGGCAATTCAAACAGGATACCTGTACCGAGAGACCAGAACGTCACCATTGAAAAATACTTGGTGATATCGAAGTCATTGACAATCATCGATGAAATCTGATAGCTCGAGAAGAACTGGATGGCCATCGGTGTGATGATGAGATAGCCGAAAGCAATGCCGAGCATAAAGAAAAAGGTAGCAAAAACGGCTGCAAACCTGAGCCCCTTTTTTTCGTTTTTGTACAGCCCGGGCTCAATAAAGCGCCAGAGCGAGTAAATAAAAATGGGAGACCCAACAACGATGCCTACGGAGAGGATGACACCGATGTGTACAAAGAACTGGCCTGTTAGTACACGGTTTTGAAGCTGCAGGGTATTGGCTTCGATGCCGAGCAATTCGTAGATGAAAAAGTCACTTTGCGCCGGCCCCAGCAGGAGGACGTCAATAATCCAGGTACTGAAAAAACTGAGGATAATGGTAGCGCCAAGAATGCCACCAAGTCCGAGGAATAGCGTTTTTCTCAGTTCTTCGAGGTGATCCAAAAAGCCCATTTCGGCCATTTCCTCGTCCGTAGGGGGCGGGGCGACGTTGTTAGAGGCACCATCGCCACCAGGCAAGCTTGCAGCTGTTTTACCCAGCTTGGCAAGCGTTCCCAGCGATTTGAGTCCAAAAAGCTTCATTGGATTGTGTATGGCAGGTGAGGCTTGTACAGGGTATCAAGGAGAGTGGGCATTGTCGCGCAAGTTCAAGTCGAGCAGCGAATCAACCCAGAGGCCTTCTGCTTCTACGCGGGTACGGCCTCCGCTCCAGGTAAAGTTAAACAGTGTTGTGAGGCCGGCCACTTCAAACCCATCGCGTTGCAGGAGGCCGATGGCGCGTACTGCGCTGCGGCCACTGTTCAGGATGTCATCCAGCAATACAACTGGCTTAGTCCGGTCGAGTGGGCCTTCAACAAGCCGGCGGCGTCCGTGGGTTTTGCGTTGGTCGCGGATAAATCCGCCTTTGAAAGCTGGCGTGCCTGATGCAGACAGTACCGCACAGACAAGAGAGTATGCGCCAAACCCGTAGCCGGCAATCTGTTCAATGCCTTTGGATTTCAGGCGCTCTCCCAGCACTGCGCCTACTTCCTGGAAAATGTCTGCATCCAGCATCGGAATCCGTGTGTCGAGCAACCATCCTATGGGTTGTCCCCGGGGATCCGTGATCATTTCTTTGTCACGGCGTACGAGGGACATCTCATATAAACGACGGCCCAGCTCCACAAGATCGGAGTAGGTCGTAGTCGGAAGGGTGGAAGTACTAGACGTCGTTTGATTCATTCGACTGGATTCATGCTAGGTGCCAAACATGGCCGAGGGTTTGTTACGAACCTCATTTTTTGCGATCCGTTCCGATCAGGCTATAACAAAATCATAGAGCGGAAATTCTTTGCAGAGTGCATGGACTTCCGATTTGACCTTTTCGATCGCATTTACATCGTCTGGCGCGGAGAGTACGCGGTCGATCAAATCAACAACTGTTTCGAATTCTGCCTCCTTGAAGCCCCGGGTAGACATCGCTGGTGTACCAATTCGGATCCCACTTGTGACAAATGGACTTTTGTCGTCAAATGGTACCATGTTTTTATTGACCGTGATCTCAGCAGCCTGCAACGCAGCTTCAGCTTTTTTGCCAGAGACATGCTTGTTTCTGAGATCGATAAGCATCAGGTGGTTGTCTGTACCGCCCGATACGAGGTTGTAGCCTTTTTCGGTAAAACGATTGGCCATAGCCTTGGCATTTTTAACTACCTGGGCTGAATATGTCGCAAATTCAGGTTTGAGTGCTTCCCCAAAAGCAACAGCCTTTGAGGCAATGACATGCATCAGCGGACCACCCTGGGTGCCGGGGAAGACGGCTGCGTCAAAGAGTTCACTCATGTTTTTGACGCGCCCGCTTTTGGGAGCAACTTTACCCAGGGTATTTTCACTGTCAGATCCAACAAGGATCATGCCTCCGCGAGGACCGCGCAAGGTTTTATGGGTTGTTGTTGTGACAACGTGTGCATGCGGGAGGGGATTTTTCAGTGCACCGGTAGCGATGAGGCCGGCTGTATGGGCCATATCCATCCACAGAAACGCTCCCACTTTATCTGCAATGTCACGAAACGCTTCGTAATCAAAATCGCGGGGGTAAGCGCTCGCCCCGATCGAAATCATTTTCGGTTTAATTTTCTTTGCCGTATCCCACACCTTGTTCATGTCGATGCGGCCGGCATTGGGGCCGTCGGGCTCCACGCCATAAAATTCTGCATTGTAGATAATGCCTGAGAAATTAACGTGGCTGCCATGGGTGAGATGGCCGCCATGCGCAAGGTCCAGGCCGAGCAGCGTATCGCCGGGTTTCAGGAGCGTCAGGTACACCGCAGCATTGGCCTGGGCACCTGAATGAGGCTGGACGTTCACCCAATCGCAGTTGAACAGGGCTTTGGCGCGTGTTCTGGCCAAATCCTCTGCTACATCAACAAACTGGCAGCCGCCGTAATATCTTTTGCCCGGCAGGCCTTCTGCATATTTGTTCGTCAGGGGCGATCCCATGGCCTCCATGACTGCTCGGGTGACAAAGTTCTCCGATGCAATGAGTTCAAGGCCTTCGTTCTGCCGGGTTACCTCGGCCTCAATGGCTGCATACACTTCCGGGTCGTTAAACTGCAACTCGCTCATAAGCGGTATCTATGAAAGAATCGTATGGAAAGAATAATCAACGATGCCCCTTCGATTCATGGAATTGTGGATGGCATCTGGGAAAGGGTATAAGATAGTCCAAAAGCTAACAAGTAATGCCACCAAAAGTGTCAATTTCTGCAAAGAAATCTGTAAACAAAATACGGGCACGAGGCCCGGATGTGTGGTAGATCACAAATCAGAAAGGTGAGGGTGCGGTTGACACAACGCAGCATGGGCTCCCGGTATACTAAATCAGGAGCCGGCGCGCATGATACCGCATCGTAGTGGGGCACAAAGAAAGCTTGCGCTCCTGCCATTAAACGACAGGAGCGCATCCTGTCACATTAAGGTTGTGCTGCATGTGCAGTCATGTTTTCCGATTCGCCAATCTGGAAAAACATGGTTGCAATACCCAGGTATTTCCCAACTTCTTCGTCCTGGAAGTCGTTGGTCAGGGTGATGCGATAAATGCTGAAGAAAAAGAAGTTGTTTCGTTCGGTGTTGTAGCCAGTAGGCTGCTGTTCAGCAGTGGTTGTGTCAGCATTAAACATACGGTCAGTTAATGCCGTACGCTCCTGCTGAAACTGAGACTGCTGTGTAGACTTCTCCAGGTAGGTCTTGAAATCATCAAGCTCCGGATTGTAAACAAACAGTGATACAACGACCACGAAGATGAAGATTAAAAAAGTACGCATTGGACGCTAGATGTGTTAAATAGTTATCCAACAAATACACAATAGCAAAACGGGATTTTGCTTCCATCAATACGGGATACTGTAAAGTAGCGCATAATGTTACGCCACTACAACAGGCAGGCTCCCTTACAGGCTGCTTCCGCACACATTGCGCTAAAAACTTAATGTAACAGGAGCCAGAAGCGCAAATCAACATGCAACTACCGCGCCAATCTTAGCAGATCATTACTTTACCGGATGATGTGCTGACAAGCCAGGACCCATTGCATGACACACGCTCATTTCATTAGACGAACTACGTAGCATACAGGTTCTGGTTGTTTGCCCTGCAACGTGCTGCGTGGCTGCGACCAGCGCTCGCGCAATCTTTAAATGCGTCACGCATAACACTGAAAGGTTGTATTTGATGCGATTTAAAGGTTGGAAGCATGATCCAGTTTTTTTCGTGTTATTGTGTTTTCGTGCTTCCGTTTTGCACTGTTGCGGCGCAGGTAGCACTGCTGTTGTATGCGTCTTTATCAAAACAAGAACAACCACTTCGTATTCGCCACCCGACAATCTGCATTAAACGCAACGCTTAATTCTCGCCTCTTAGCAAACTGATCTGGTGCTGGGCAAACGCGTCGTCCGGATTTATCTCCAGGCATTTCTGATAATTTTTAATGGCGTTCTGCTTTTCGTCTAGCGCAGCATAAGCTGTACCCAGTTGTTGAAACGCGTTGGATGAATTTGGGTAGTTCACCGTATTCAATGTCAACAAAGCGATGGCGCCGGCTTGTACCTGCGGATCATCACTTCTCAACATAGCAACACCCGCTCGCTGGGCCAGTGATTCTGGTGGCAGGAAATTAAAAGATAGCCGGTCTGAGATTGTGTTATAATGAGCCGTCAGTTGTTCGGGTGATTTAACGTCCCGATACGTCAATCCATAGCCTTCGAACATCGCAGCGATGCCGTTATAAAATGCGATCAACGGTATAGAGCCATGATGCTCATCTTCGTAATACGTGAGTTTTGCCCTGAATTGTGGTGCCGGGTTTTTTTTGTTCAAAGCTTCGTAGAATCGTACGTGCCGGTCACGGTTTCTGAGATTTCTCGTCCCCCAGTTTGCGGTTGCGATATAGAGGAATCGGTCAAAGGATTTGTTTGTTGTAGCCTCCACTTTTTGATCCATCGTTGCCACATCCCATGTTCCAAAGCTTGGATCAATAGCCACGAAGGCATTGAATGCTGTGTCCTCTTTCATGTAAACGTGAGATGCAAACAAGCCGCCTAGCGAATGCCCAACCAATATGTTGTACGGTGCAACGCGGTACTTGTCTTGTAAAACAGGTAGAAGCTCTTGCTCGAGGAAACTGAGGAACTGGTCTGCGCCGCCGGTATCATTCTTTCGTGTGGTAACAATTTTGTCGGGCGTAAAATCCCGCTCCCGGTTGGTACTTGGAATGCCAACAACAATCATCTCAGGAACGCGCCGGCCGCCACCCCAGGGAGCATCCATAAACCGCAGGGCACCCGATAACGGGCGAAAATGGGAATGTCCATCCAGGATGATGAGCACTGGATACGTTTTGTGTGTTTGTGCGTCGTCGTTGTAAAACCTGGGGAGGCTTACCCAGTACTCGCGCGCCTCATCGAGCTGCTCCGAGTTAATGTAATACTTGTTGCCAATGACAATTTCTCCTCCAGACTGCGCGTATCCCGGAAGCGCCGGCAAAAGCAGGAGGCATAGAACAATAAGGACTGGATTATACATTGGGATTGTGCTACTGGGTCTTTAGGGGCTATTTGTTTGGTAGAAGACCCGCACCCAACTGCTTTGTTGTCATTTCGATGGAAAGCAGCATCAGGATTGTAGCTGTGTCGCTATTACATCGTACCTATTGCATCATGGCGTAAGCCAGGATGTTAACCCCCATGCGCAGGGCATTGAGTCTTTTGTCTTCAGGGATATTGTGCACGGCTTCTGGCTCCCAACCATCGCCGAGGTCGCTTTCGTACGAATAGAAAACAACAAGGCGGCCCTCGTGAAAGAGGCCAAAGCCTTGTGGCGCCTTGCCATCATGCTCGTGTACTTTGGGCAGGCCATTGGGGAATTTGAAATGGGTGTGGTAAATGGAGTGGCTAAACGGAATTTCTACAAACTCCTGCTCTGGAAAAACCTTTTTCATCTCTCTCCGGATATGGCGATCAAGGCCATAATTGTCATCAACATGCAGAAAGCCGCCGCCTTCCAAATAACGTCGCAAGCGCTGGGCTTCACTTGAAGTGAACCGTACGTTGCCGTGGCCAGTCAGGTAGAGATAGGGATAGGTGAAAACTTTATCGCTACCGAGTTCTACTACTTCTTCGCGTGGGGCTACGTCAATCAGGGTTTGTGCGCGCGTATATTTGAGAAGCTCTACGAGCGATTGGTCATCGCTGTACCAGTCGCCTCCACCACCGTATTTGATGCGTGCAATCTGAACAGTATGGGCATCCTGGCTGTGGGCCGTGGGTGCGGGCAGCACAAGGAGGATGATAAAGAACGTGAACAGCGCGCGTATCATTATTTATGCGGTAAAGTTGTATTCTGTAGCCGATCAGGCCGGGGCGAATAGCGTCCGGCTATGGACCAGACTCATTCGATTTCAATGCTTCAGTTTCGTTTATACGTCAATACCGTTGCCGGTTTCATGCTGGCAGGAATTCTAATTGTTGCAACAGCTTGTGCGCCGGCTGAATCTGTAACTGAAGCGGCCTCCCGCATTCGGGTTATGGAAGAGATGGCACTTGCGGACGCAGCAGAGGCTGCTGGCGGCGACGTGTTGAATGTGGGATTTGTCGTATTGGAAGGTGTTTACAATTCCGAACTGATGGCCCCGTACGACGTGATCCAGCATAGCATTTTTCGGGACTCGCTTCGTTATATGCAGCCATTTATTGTGGCGCCATCGCTGGACCCTGTGGTAACCTTCGAAGGCATAGAAGTCGTGCCACATTTCACCTTTGATACCCATCCCGATATCGATGTACTCATTGTGCCGAGTACCGTGAACAGCATGACTGCAGATCTTGAAGACAAAGTATTCATGAGCTGGCTGACTGAAACGGTTGATGCTGCCAGGTACGTCATAACCGTTTGTGACGGCGCTTTCCCTCTGGCAGCTACAGGTGTGTTGGATGGACGGATTGCTACTACATTCCCTGGAGACCGAGACCGGTTTGCGGCGATGTTTCCGTCCATTGATGTGCGGTATGAGGAACGATTTGTTGTAGATGGAAAGTACATCACTTCAGTAGGCGGAGCGATGAGTTACGAGCCGGCTTTCTATTTGGTAGAACACGTCTATTCAAAATCACATGCTGATAAAACAGCCAGCGGCCTGGTATGGGGCTGGGATCTCGAACAGGTCCCGCACTTGATCGTAGAATCCCCATAGATGGGCTAAAGGTCCGAAATGCTAAACTTGTAAACCTGTAAGTTCTGATATGTCCAAACTCTTTCGCGCATTGATTATTTCTGCAGTGGCAACAGGCGCAGCGGCAGTCATTATTAACGCAGTTCAACAGCGCGCCAGTAAAGATGAAGCCAGAGATGATAGCAACTTTGTTGACGCGGAGAAGCTTTCACAAGAAGAACGCGCTATGCTGACAGATGAATTGAACGCCATGTTGTAGCCATACACGTCAAGCGATACCCTGACGAACAAGCGGCGGTGTCCCATATTTTTTGCCCTGTTTCTACGTACAACAAAACGAAGATCCTTTCGTACGCCCGAGAGATGTGCCGTTTAGAATTGGGTTGGTACTGCCACTGATCCCGCCTTTTTATTGCCTGATGGCATGTCGTTGTTATCCCATTCTTGCGTGTTTATGTATAAATGCAATACACAAAATTGCACGCAAGATGGTAACCCCTCTTCTCTTTTACCAGGTGTAGTTGTACAGCTTGTTGGTGCCGACCTGTGAGAAGTGCTTTCTGAAAAATAACTCTGAAAAATAACAAGGAGACTTATTGCATGCGGATACTTGCTCACGTCTTGACACTCTTTCTCATCAGCTTGCCGGCGTTTGCACAGGATACGAATCCCGTTGCTTCCCCTGAAGCTTCCAAGAGCCCGATCGAGATTCCCTACGAAAAATTTGTGCTGGATAACGGGTTAACCGTTATCGTGCACCAGGATGCCAAAGCGCCCATTGTTGCGGTTAACCTCTGGTATCATGTCGGATCAAAAAATGAGAACAAAGGCAAAACTGGTTTTGCTCACCTGTTTGAACACCTGATGTTCAACGGCTCAGAAAATTTCAATGACGACTACTTCCAGGTCCTCGAAAAAGTTGGCGCTACCGACTTGAACGGTACCACCAATAAAGACCGGACCAACTATTTCCAGAATGTGCCTGTTAATGCACTCGACCTGGCGCTTTGGATGGAGTCGGATCGTATGGGGCACCTGCTTGGTGCTATTGACCAGGGCAAGCTCGACGAACAGCGTGGTGTTGTTCAGAATGAAAAACGACAGGGCGAAAACCAGCCTTACGGCAAAGTATGGACGACCATCGCAGAAAATACCTATCCCGAAGGCCATCCTTACTCGTGGAGCGTTATTGGTTCGATGGAAGACCTGAATGCAGCATCGCTTGAAGATGTACAGGAATGGTTTAAGACCTACTACGGCCCGAACAATGCTACCCTCGTGATTGCCGGCGATATCGACCCACAGGCGGCACGCGAAAAAGTAGAAAAGTACTTTGGCGACATCGAACCGGGACCACCCATTGCCAAGAAAGAAGCCTGGATTGCGCGACGCACCGGTGAAACCCGGATGACGATGGAAGACCGCGTACCGCAGGCGCGTATCTACAAAGTTTGGAACGTTCCTGAGCGTGGTCACATTGACCTGGATCATCTCAACCTGGTTTCAGATGTACTCGGTTCTGGCAAAACGTCCAGGCTATATGAGCGGCTTGTATACAACGACCAGATTGCAACTGCTGCTGCTGCGTACATCTCCACCGGTGAAATTGGTAGCCAATTCCAGATTCAGGTAACTGCAAAGCCTGGCGTTGACCTGGCAACTGTTGAAGCTACTGTAGAGGAAGAACTGCAGCGATTGCTCGAAGACGGCATCGAGGCAACCGAGTTACGTCGTGTGAAAACGCAGTACGTCGCCAGCTTCATCCGTGGTGCTGAGCGTATTGGTGGTTTTGGTGGTAAGTCGGATATTCTCGCACAGAACGAAGTGTACGCCAGTACGCCAGATTTCTATCAGGTAGGTCTGGAGCGCGTACAGCGCGCAACTGAAGACGATCTGTTGCAGGCTGCGCGTGAGTGGTTGTCAGATGGTGTCTTCTCGCTTGAAGTACATCCATACCCTGAACTTGCTGCCACGGGTGAAGGTGTTGACCGCTCTGTAATGCCTGAGGTTGAAAATCCGCCAAACGCGGTTTTTCCGACCATGCAGAAGACAACGCTGAAAAATGGCCTGAATGTGGTGTTGGTTGAACGGGATGCTGTACCGGTTGTGAACTTCCGCCTTGTCTTCGACGCCGGCTATGCGGCTGACCAGTTTGCGAAGCCAGGTACGGCCGGCCTGGCGTTGAGCATGCTCGACGAAGGGACCAAGGATAAAACGGCACTCGAAATCAGTGAAGAACTTGCACTGCTCGGTGCCAGCATTGGCGCATTTTCGGGCCTTGATGCTTCGTCTGTAACGCTCTCATCCCTGAAGTCAGAACTCGGAGCTTCGCTCGACTTGTATGCGGATGTTGTGTTGAATCCTTCTTTTCCGGAAGCTGACTTTAACCGGCTAAAACAGCAGAGACTTGTGGGCATCCAACGTGAAAAAGTAACGCCTGTTCAGATGGCGCTTCGCGTTTTTCCTGGCCTGCTTTACGGTAGCGATCATGCATATGGTCTGCCACTCACGGGATCTGGAACAACTGAGTCGGTTACGTCCATTGAGCGCGATGACCTGATGAAATTCCACGATACCTGGTTCAAGCCAAACAATGCTACAATGATTGTTGTTGGCGATGTTTCGATGAACGAACTCAAGCCTATGCTGGAAGGCGCTTTTTCCAAGTGGAAAAAAGGCAAAGTGCCACAGAAGAACATCAATGAAGTAGCGCACCGGCCGGGTAGCAGCGTTTACATTATGGATCGTCCGGGCTCACAGCAGTCCATCATTTTTGCCGGCCACATTGCGCCGCCAAAAGGCAACCCAAATGAAATCGCAATTGAGACGATGAACACCATCCTTGGTGGCGCCTTCATTTCGCGCATCAACATGAACTTGCGCGAAGACAAAGGTTGGTCCTATGGTGCTCAAAGCCTCATTTGGGACGCAAAAGGCCAGCGCCCTTTCCTCGTCTACGCACCCGTGCAAACCGACAAAACGAAAGAGTCGATGCAGGAAGTTGTCATGGAGCTGAAAGGTATCCTCGACAACAACCCTGTGACGCCGGAAGAAGTTGACCGTGCAAAGCGCAACCAGACCCTTACACTGGCCGGCCGCTGGGAAACCAATGGTGCTGTGATGAGCTCGGTAGCCGAAATGGTGCAGTACGATCTGCCTGACGATTATAACGATACGTACACGAGCCAGGTGCGCTCATTGAGTATCGATAAAATCGCAAGCGCTGCTGAAACGGTGCTCAAGCCAGACAACCTGGTATGGGTTATCGTAGGCGATCGTGCGAAGATTGAAGCTGGTATTCGTGACCTCGATTTGGGTGACATTTACCTGCTCGACGAGAACGGAGAAGTGATGGACTAAGGCATGTAACGTTCTGCTGGCTGCATCTACAAACCCATATCATTGTTTGGTGGTGCGCTGCCAGCACCCAATGTTGCCTCCAATGTGGTCAGGCTGTAAGTGATTGCCTGAAGACTGGCGCTCAACTGAGCGCCAGTCTTTTTTTGTGGGCAAATTTTAGGATCGCTTACCGCTGTGCGTAAATGCTGGTCTGGCCATTTTTATTGAAAGCCATCACATTGTAGCGATCTGCAGGACGGCCTTCCACCTCCATGCCCGGACTTCCAATGGGCATACCAGGGACGGAAATGCCGGCTATATCTGGCTTCTCACGCAGCATTTTCTCGACAACATCAGCCGGCACATGGCCCTCTACAATGTATCCGTCGACAACAGCTGTATGGCAAGACCGCAGCTTCTGTGGAACGCCAAACTGCGTTTTGATGTCGCTCAGGTCATCCAGGTCAGTTGTTTTTACAGTGAAGCCCGCCGTTTCAAGGTGCGTAACCCATTTTTTGCAGCACCCACAGGTAGGTGTTTTATAGACGACCATATTAGGCCGAGGTTGGCTGTTGCTGGGCGTGCATGCAGAGACCAGGAATAGGCCCAGCAGGCTAAAAAACGTGTAGCGAAGGAGTTTCATGTTGCGAGAAGAGGTTTGTTTGCAGGCACTGTATTATCGCAATACGGCTAAAGACGGCTTGTGTTCTTTTAGACCCCGGCTTGCCTACGATCACGTAATTTCTTTTGATGGAACTGATCTGTTGTAGGTAGGAAATCCGATCGTTGTGTAAAAGATATACATAAATCTGTTTGTCTGTTGCGTGCAGGACTTGCATTCGCTCTGCGAACTTGCTAGCCTATGCTGATAAATTGCTCATATTGGAACTGCTTATTTTCAAGTGCACATCATGAAGGAAAAACTATACGAGTATGCTGGTGAAGAAGTCACTGTGTCATATGACCTCAAACGTTGTATACATGCGGCAGCATGTGTGAAGGGATTGCCTGGTGTATTTGATCCGGCCAAAAAGCCATGGGTTTCACCAGATGAGGCGGCAACTGACACCGTTGCGGAGGTCATTCTGCAATGCCCGACCGGTGCCCTGAAGTATACCTTGTCTGATGGCAAAACGGCGGAAGTGCCTGAGGAGAACACGGTTGATGTTGTTGCGGATGGACCGCTTTACGTTCGTGGCAATATGGAAATTACAGGTGCAGAAGGTACGGTTGTCTTGAAAGATACCCGTGTGGCGTTGTGTCGCTGTGGCGCTTCAGAAAACAAACCCCTTTGTGATGGCCGGCACAACAAGGTAGGATTTGCTGATGCCGCGGGTTTTGAAAATCCAAAGGTGAAGCCGGCTGGTGAAGATGCTTCAGCCGGACTCACGATTCGCCTCGCTGAAAACGGTCCGTTGTTGGTCGAAGGGGTTCACACGGTGTATACAGCTGGCCGCGCAGAACACGTTGAAGGAGAAAAGTGCGCGTTGTGTCGTTGCGGTGCCTCCAAAAACAAACCGTTTTGCGACGGTGCACACAAAGCAATTGGTTTTACGGGCTAAACATTGCCGGCAAAACACCACAGGGAGTAAAACTGCAGGGAGTAATACTGCAGGATGGGGTGCAGCCTACGTCAACTGCAGCCGCGTATACTCACGCAATGCTTGCTGAATAAAAGGCGTCTGAGGGAAGCCACCGCCTTTGTGCTGGAGGAATGCTTCTGCGTATTCGCTGCCCATTTTGGGGCCCAGCTTTCTGTCGTGGTCATCCAGCATGTTTTCCACAAACTGGTCTTTACCAAACATCTGCCGGATAACTTCAACCTGTGAGTGGTGTGCGGCAATCATTTTGCGTTTGGTGTCGATTACGCTGCTAATGTCGACGTAGAAATTGGGTGCGTACGGCGTGCCAAGGTGGCCCATCAGGTGCAACGGGGTGGTGTGATAGAGGATGGGTGTTTCTTTCAATGGCTCCATCTTGCTCGGTACGTTCTGCAGGGTTGCAAGCAAGGTTGCGGATTCAACGATAGAACTGGTTGCCCTGTGGTCGGGGTGGTAGTCATTGGGAAGATGGGTGAGCACCACATCAGCCCTCTCCCGGCGGATTAAGTCAGTTGTTTCGATGCGCATTTCTGGGCTGTCAAAGAGGTAGCCGTCACGCTGATCCATACAGATATAAGCGGCATCAATTACAGCTGCTGCAGCGGCCCCTTCTCCTTTGCGGGTTAGCGCGGTGGTTGCTTCATCCATGCCAACACCACCCATGCCGCCCGACGTCATGGTTGTAATAACAATGCGATGCCCTTTTTCACTGAGAAGGGCGAGGGTACCGCCACAAAAAATTTCTGCGTCGTCTGGGTGGGCCTGGATAACCAGGATGGTTTTTGACATGTTGGGTGGGTTGTTCGTTTTGGTATGGATTACTCAGGAATGATCGCGTCTGCCTCGATTTCCACGAGCATGTCGGGATTAATGAGCCGGCTGACTTCAACCATCGTAGCTACGGGCAAAATGTCGCCGAACACTTCGCCATGCGCCCGGCCAACATCTTCCCACAAGGAAATATCTGTAACGTAGATCCGCGTCCGTACGACGTCTTGCAGGCGCGCTTCCGTAGCCCGCAGCGCCGAATCGATGATACGGAGAATTTGTTTAGTCTGGGCATAAGCATCATCTTTACCCACCACTTTCCCTAGCGGATCAGTGGCCGTGGTGCCGGCGATACTTACCATGTTACCTACGCGGACTGCGCGGGAATAACCAACAATGGGCTCCCAGGGTGAACCTGTAGTGACTGTCTGACGCTGCATATGTATGGATGGTTATTGGGTTTAACGCTGCAAATATACAACCCTTTGATGAGCTTTTAATGCAATCTGCAGCACACATTACAATTCCTGCGTTACTTTTTGTATACTGAAACATGAAAGCAGCTCTGCTGTTTGAAAAAAATCCGGCTTATCCAATAGATCTACATCTCTTGGGGGTTAGGTCCTGTGTGCGTTCTTTCTTGCTGATCACTATTCAGTTAACGCCATAACTAGACAAAACGGGCGTATTCTTTTTGATGGTTGCACGCCTCTCGGAATACGTGTCTTTTTTACCACCCCTTCTTTTTCATGCTGTCTGCGTCAAGGCAGATAGGCTACCAACCACCTTGTGTTGCTTTCGTAGGACACAGTTATTTTGGTAGACCTCAGGTTATGCCTTCGCGTGCCCTCGCCGGCTTGTGGACGACTTTTTCGGCGAACATGAAAAGGATCTTTACTAAGCATCTCTTAAGCCATGAAGATGCCCCATGCTTTTCTTGTAGTCCTGGGAGTCATTCTTGCGGGATTTATTCTGCTGGTGGACATGTTGACCACCAGTCAGGGTCTCAATTCTGAAGAATTCTCTTACGTAGTGGGCGGTGTCCCCTATGTTGCGGTTGTTCTCACCACGCTCTGGATGCCTGGTCGATCGTACACGGTTATTTTTGCTATTCTTTCCAGTTTCCTTACGCTGGCTGTCCTTTTCTTTCAGGCAACGTCGTTACCGAGTTTTCCCTGGGTCGACATTGTCTGGCAACCTGAGATTCAGCCCGGTAATGAATTTAGTGTACCCGTCATCAATCGCATTATTGCAGTTTTTGCAATCTGGATAACGGCAACACTAACCATTCAGCGGAAATCATCTGAAGAACGCAGTACCCATTTGAGCGCTATTGTAGAATCGTCGGATGATGCCATTATTGGCAA
Source organism: Bacteroidota bacterium (assembly GCA_039111535.1). Lineage (NCBI taxonomy): Bacteria > Pseudomonadati > Bacteroidota > Bacteroidota bacterium. Next base: position 58,708 of record JBCCIM010000010.1, read on the forward strand.
ATCGCTCGACGGCATCATTACAAGCTGGAATGGTGGCGCCACGCGTATTTATCTGTACGAAGCGCGGGAAGCGCTGGGCAGGCATATCAGTATTCTTTGGCCCAAAGGTGCTACCGGGCAGGCGGAAGCTGAAATTTTGCGCCGTATTCGTGCGGGCCGGCAAATTGAGCCGTTCGAAACACTGCGCCGGCGTAAAGATGGAACGCTGGTCAACGTTTCCATTACGTTTTCGCCAACAAAAGACGAAGCCGGCGAGATGGTCGGGCTCGCTGAAATTGCACGTGATATAACAGACCGCAAAAAGTTTGAGCAGGCCCTCATCGAGGCCAAAGAGAATGCAGAGCGGATGAGCCGCTTGAAGTCCTCTTTCCTCACAAACATGAGCCATGAAATTCGCACCCCGCTGTCGGGTATCCTGGGTTTTGCATCAATTCTGGCGCAAGATGCCAATCCGGAGCAGTACGAACTGGCACAACTGATCGAAAAAAGCGGCCGGCGTCTCCTCGACACCATCAACTCTGTGCTCGATCTTTCCATGCTCGAGTCAGACAGTTTCTCGTTGCATCCCAAGCCTGTTGACATGGCAACTGAGGTCAAAGAGAAAGTAGCTTTGCTGCAGCCTCTTGCAGAAAGAAGCAACCTGTATCTGAACGCCATTGTGCCCCATACAAAATGCGTTACCAAAATTGATACGGCTTGCCTGGATCGAATTCTAAATAACCTGATTGGCAATGCCATCAAATTTACCAATGAGGGGGGCGTAACCGTCAAGGTAGAGACCACGCTGAATGCGGTTGTTGTGCAAGTGATTGATACGGGCATCGGGATAAGCAGTGATTTCAGAAGCCGGCTCTTCCACGAGTTTGAACAGGAAAGCAGTGGCATGGCCCGTCTTTACGAAGGATCAGGACTTGGGCTTTCCATTACCAAACGCCTTGTCGACTTGATGGGCGGCAAAATTCAGGTTGACTCAGTACAGGGCAAAGGTAGCCAGTTCACCGTGAGCTTCCCCTTGTCAGATGAAGAGGTTGTTGAGCAGCCGCGGTATCGCCGCAAGCGTGCCCCTAACCGCACACCGCGACGCAATGGGAAAGCAAATATCCTTGTTGTAGATGATGATCCGCGTATGCGGACCCTGTTGCGCCTCATGTTGCAATCTTTTTGCACGCTTGATATGGCGGAAGATGAACATAAAGCCATAGACCTTGCGCGGAGCAACAAATACGACATGATCTTTCAGGATGTGAACATGGGCCGCGCCCGGTCGGGCATTGATGTATTGCGTGAGTTTAGAAAATTGCCGCAATACGAGAAGGTGCCTGTGGTTGCGCTCACGGCCTATGCGTTGCCCAAAGACCGCGAACACTTGCTGCAAGCCGGCTTTGACGAGTATCTGAGCAAACCGATTTCAGAAGAAGAGCTTCGCGCTGTTATCGATGGGGTGTTCAAAGAAGAGTTTATCAACGGCCACGCCAAGAAATAACGTGTGATGCTGAGAAGGCTGGGAATGGCTACGGTGTTTGTGTTTGGAGGGCTGTTGGTGCAGCCGGCGACCGCTTCCTCGTCTATCCCATGCGACGAGGCAGAGACCCTTGCTGCGCTGATTGCCTGTGTGCTTGAGGGCATGCCACGAGCGGACACGGAAGGGTTTGTGATACCGGATCCAGCATTGTCCACTGCATGGCATGCAGTTGTTGCAGCCATGCGGTCAGGCGCGTGTAATGCTGCTGACCTGCCAGCTGTGTTGGCAGATGCCGGATATATCCTCACAGACTTTGTTAGCGATACAGCAGCATACTGCGTGCTGTACGAAGGCTCGGATACAAATTTGGATGGAAGTGTTGATCGGGGCTGGGGGACGTTGATCGTAAATTTGCAACCACGCCGCCTTGTTGACATACAGATTGCCCATCCCTTGAACGATTCAAATACGGGTACACAAGGCATCTCGCTTTTTGAACGGACGGGCGCAAGGGCGTTTCTGATGGCCGGCACCCACCGGCGCGCCAACGCAGCCACCAGTACGTGCCAGTCTTCTTTTAAAATTGCCGACGCCGCTCACAATACCAACCTGCCTTTCCATTGGATTGCAGCTGCAATGCAAGCAGAAGACAGTACACGCAATGTCGTTGCTACCAGCCTACAATTTCATGGTATGGCTTCATCCAGTTGTGTCGGCGTGGATGTATACCTGACACAAGGATCGGGCACGCTGGCTTTGGATACTGCCGGGGCGCTTATGGGTTTGCAAACTGCGCTTGTAGATAAGTGGTCAACGTGGCAGGTAACCATTCCCGGGGATGCGCCAACCTGTAATCTCTCTGGTGGCAGCAATGTGCAGGGCCGGCTCAAAAACGGGGTGCCGGCAGAACAGGTCTGCACGCAAGCAGCTGTTGTAAGTGATATCAGCGGTACCTTTATCCATATTGAGCAGAAAATAGCATTCCGGGATCCCCTTGATTGGGTAGGTGCTTTGGAAGAGGTCTTTCCAGAAGTTCAACAGGTGGCTATTGAGCAACCTGGTGAGGTTGCTGAAGCCATGTCGCAGGAAGTGTTTGGTAGCGTTTATCCCAATCCTTTTGGATCGCAAACCACTATTTTTGTTGAAACGCACCGGTCTCAAACGATAGTGCTTACGCTGTACGACCTCCTCGGACGCCAGCGCCGTGTTGTACATGAAGGGTGGTTACGCGCCGGCGAGCCCCTTCGCATTCCTTTCTATCAGACAGATTTGCCGGCCGGGTTTTATGTATTACATATAGTTGGCGAGCGCCAACATCATTTGCTGCCTTTGCTTGCGAGGTGATATAACATAACCAGATCCAGGCCGGCCACATAGTCTGGTATACCGACCGATTGTACTTTCTGCCCAATTTTTAGCACAATGTCGCGGCAATTGCTCCACGACTCAAACAAGCCGGCTTCAATATTCAAGGCATTAATCTTTTGACAGGTTGTGGCGTGTACCTCCGTGCTTGCCAGAATCTCATCAATGGTGAGGACACCCTGACTAATCCCCCAATTCAAGACGCCCGACGAAACATCCTTTTCTCCTAGCTCTCGCTCCCAGGTTGTAACCCAGTTGCCAATCCGTGTCATCTGCTGGGCATACCAAAAAATCTCACGTAAGCTTGTGTATTCAGTTTTGCGCTCAACAGCTGGTGAGAAGGCGAGATCAACGCCACCAAAAAGGTAAAACATCATATTATGGGCGCTATACACACTGTTCTCGGAATGGTTGATGATTTCCGGGTGGCGATGCAGCATGTCGGCATAGTCAAAAGCATTCCAGACCTGCTTCATGTCGTACATGAAAATCTCCTCATTGGCTTGCCAGCATGGTGCCTTCCTTAGCAAATTAAATGCAGTATCCAGTAATTCATTCAAAAGGTTTATGGCGAAATATCGCATACCGTCGAAGTGGTCGGGAAGCGCATGGTTGCCGAATGGTATTTTAAGCATCACGTCCAGTAAGTCGCGGTCGTGCAGTTTGTCGGCGACATCGTCTACAATGGTGACGGCCATAACGAGTAGCGCTTTAATCAGCGCTACAGTCTTCCTGTCAGTTTCTGGTACGGAGGATAACATGAAGCCGGGATTCCTGGCATAGGTCAGGTGCCAGACCCAGTGCCATAGAAAGCGATTCCTGCTCCAGCTGATTTTTTCATAGGCTTCCGCAAAGTGCTGCAATTCCTCTGGTAGTTGTAGCGCATGCAATTCTTCCATGATTTGCTGCTGGCGTACGCTACTTTGTGCAATGATGTGCGCAATACTGGGTACGATGGGTTCTTGCATGTGGGTATAATCAGGCCAAATAGAAAAAGGATATTTTACGTCACGCGTTACCTTGAATGCGCGATTTTCGACGCGGATACGTCATGTGCTTCCATCAATGTTCTGTGTAGTTTTTGGCGTAAGCGATTGTTATTGTCTGGCTGTGTAACATTTTTTACTTGAAATGCGCTTTGACAGGTATATTACATTCTTTCACAGCTACAAGTAAGGCGCGATATGGCACAACATTTTTTATCCGAGCATATGCTATCTGCAGGGTTTACGGCTTCGTCACGTTTGTCGTGCTCTCGCCGGCAATTTGGAAAAGTGCTCAGCGCTGGGCTCCTCGGAGCCATGATGGGTTGCCAGGCAACCGAGGAAAAAACAGGGGTACCCATTGACGTGCAACTGGCGGAGCTTTTTGCCGGCGATCCCATGCCTGGCGGGTTAGCTGCTGCTGCAGTTCGGGGAGAGAAGCTTGTATGGTCCGGCGGGTTTGGGCATGCTGATATTGGTGGAGGTATACCGATGAGTCCTGACCACATTCAAAATATTGGCTCCATATCGAAGACGGTTACTGCAACGGCCATCATGCAGTTGTGGGAGCAGGGGGCGTTTAAACTGGATGACGACATTAATGCCTATCTCCCGTACAGCGTGAGAAATCCGCGATTCCCGGACGCACCGATTACTTTTCGGCAATTGCTGGCGCACCGATCATCGATTAATGACGGGCCGTCGTACGATGAATCATATGCTTGCGGTGACCCCGCTGTGTCGCTTGCAGAATGGATTGAAGGATACTTCACCGAAGGGGGGGCTTATTACGATGCTGAAGCAAATTTTCATACCTGGATACCGGGTACTACCAATCCGCCTGAGTCCCCGCGCGCATATAGTAATGTTGCTTATGGCCTTCTCGGAGTGCTCGTTGAGCAGATCGCCGGCGGATTGTTTTCTGATTATTGCCGGCAGCATATTTTTGAGCCTCTACGGATGGACAAGACGGGATGGCATCTCTCTGAAATAGATCAAAGCCAACATGCTATGCTGTACAGCGGTGTGCCTGAAGAAGCAGGTGAAACACTATATCTCCCTGCTGACGGGACGCGCGAATCACTTGTAGTTGATGGCGTCTATCCCCACTGTTTGTACAGTTTCTACAACTACCCGGATGGGCTGGTACGGACGAGTGTGAATGGGCTGTCCCGTTTCCTGCGGGCCTACATGAATGGCGGTGCACTTGAAGGTGGGCGCATTTTGAAAGCTGAGACCATCCAGACCATGTTATCTGACCAGCACTTTGAACGCGGTTTGTGCTGGGACACGTATGGCGATGAAGATGACGTGTGGGGGCATGACGGAGGGGATCCGGGTGTAGCAACGTTTATGGGCTACACGCCGGCTGAAAACCTTGGCGTTGTCCTGTTCTTCAATGCCGGCAATTTCAGTGACAATACCAATGAGATGGTTTCTGCACTGTTTGAGGCTGCACGAACCGCTGCTTGATCACGTGTTACTCGGCAGCCTCGACTTTGGCGGCTTTTAATTCGGCGCCTTTACGATTGGCCGCAACACGTTTGACCAATTCATCTGTCATCACCCCGAGCAGGATGACCGCGCCAATGATTGCAAACTCCAGTTGGGTGGGGATACCGAGAATATTGATAGCGTTGTAAAGGACGCGCATCACGGCTGCTCCAATCACGACACCCAGAATAGTGCCTTCGCCACCGCGGAGGCTACATCCGCCAAGTACTGCTGCTGCAATTGCGTAGAGTTCGTAAAAGTTGCCATGCACAGCCGGCTGTACAGAGTTAACATCCAGCGCGAACAAGATGCCACCGATGCCCGCAGTAACCGAACCGATGATATAGGCGATGATGATCATACGCTGTGTATTTATCCCGCTGTATCGTGCAGCTTCTTCGTTGCGCCCCAGGGCGAGCAAGTAGCGCCCCCATACGGTGTAGTTGAGGAAAAGGCCAGCCAGCAGCGCAAGCACAACAAGCACGATAAAAGGCATGGGCAGACCAAACGCCTCTGTAATTTGAATGCGGCCGATGGCGAGTTGCCGCAAGCCATCAAACTGATTGCCGAAGCCCTGGGTTTGATCGCCGGTCATCCAGCGCGCAAAACCGCGATAAAACAGCAATCCACACAGGGTAACAACAAAAGGTTGCAGTCGCACCTTGGTAATGAGCAACCCGTGCAATACGCCAATAGCCAGTGAGACAAGGAGCACTGCAAGCAGCGACATCGGTACGGACCATTGCAAATTTATCAGCATCATGGGCAACAGGACCCCCACGAGGCCGATAACTGACCCCACGGACAGGTCAATTCCGCCGGTTATGATGATGAAAGCGGCTCCAATACTGATAATACCAAAAAGCGAAGTCCACCTGATGGTATTCTGCAAGTTGTAGGCTGTAAGAAAGCGCGGCTCAATAATCGCCGTGAAAATCAGTACTGCAATCAGCAGGCCCAGAATGCCTAGAATCTTTTTCATAATGGTGTGTAGATGGTGCGCCGTGTCTGGCGTTTTCCTGGCAGGTGGTAGGTACTCAAGCTGCTTTTTTGCCGGTTGCCAGGTGCATTACGGCTTCCTCGGTCAATTCGCTGCGTTGTAATTCTCCCGTAATCTGCCCTTCATGCATCACGAGCACGCGGTCAGACATACCCAGGATTTCTTCAAGTTCACTGCTTACAAACAAAATTGCCATACCCGACCGGGCAAGCGACTCCATGAGTTTGTAGACTTCTTCTTTGGCGCCGATGTCGATCCCGCGTGTGGGTTCATCCATCAGCAAAATGTCGGGCTGCATGGTCAGCCATTTGCCCAGCACCACTTTCTGCTGGTTGCCGCCAGAGAGGTAGCGGACAACCTGGCGGTCTGTTGGGGTTTTGATGTTGAGCCGACCAATCATCTCCTTCGTGTCATCAACTTCTTTTGTCCGGTTGAGGCTGCCCATTGTGAGCCGGTTACGCCACAACCCCGCAAGGCTCACGTTTTCCCGAACGTTCATTTCGATGATTAAGCCCTGCTCTTTGCGTCCTTCTGGCACCAGGGCAAGCCCGGCATTGATAGCGTCAAGCGGGCTTTGGAGTTGGACCTCCCCGTCTTTCAGTTTAATGGTGCCGCGAACAGCGCGGTCAACGCCAAAGAGTACGCGGAGCAATTCTGTGCGCCCTGAGCCTACGAGCCCGGAGATCCCAACAATTTCACCGCTGTGCACAGAAAAGTTGAGCGTATGCTCAGGCCATGCCGGCGTAGACAGGTTGGTGACTTCCAGCACTTTGTCGCCCCGTTGATGCGGGGACAACGCATAATACTGCGATACATCCCGCCCAACCATCATTTGAACCATGCCGTCATGGCTGATTTCATCTCGCAGCAGGGTGCCGGCATTCTCACCATCGCGAAGGACGAGCACCCGGTCGGAAAGCAGCTTGACCTCTGCCAGGCGGTGGGAAATATAAATGATACTTACACCTCGCTGCTTGAGGTCGCGCACTACCTCGAACAAACGTTCCGTTTCGCCGGCAGACAAGCTTGAAGTAGGCTCATCCATAATGATGACCCGCGCATTTGAGGAAACAGCTTTGGCTATTTCGACAAGCTGTTGTTGGCCAATAGAGAGTTCGCGCACCAGCGTATCCGGCGAGACCTGGAGCCCAATTTTGTCCAGCACTTTAGCTGATTCATCATAGATGATCCGCTTGTTGATCATCCCCATTCGACGGGGCTCTCGGCCCAGAAAAATGTTGGCACCAACCGAGAGGTTGTCAGAGAGGTTGAGTTCCTGATGGATGAGAGAAATGCCGAGGTCAGTTGCCTTCCTGCACGAATCAATTACGACAGGATTGCCCTCAAGAATGGTCTGCCCTTCATCGGGTAACTGGACGCCGGCAAGGATTTTCATCAGCGTGCTTTTGCCGGCGCCATTTTCCCCAATAACTGAAAGTACTTCGCCCTTGCCCAGGCTGAGGTCAACCTGATTCAGCGCAACTACGCCCGGAAAGCGCTTGGTAACGCTGCTTACTTGGAGCAGCGGGGCATTGTCCGGTGTGCTCATTCGGATTCGCTACGCAGTTGTTTGAGCTCTGTCCAGAATTCGTCAACATTCTCAGCAGTGATGGTCCGCGCCGGGATGTCGATGAATTTGCTTTCCGGAATAACGGATTCGTCGCCTCGTGCAAGAGCTGACAGCACACGGACAGATTCATACCCATACATATAAGGATTCTGAACCACGGTGCCTTGCATGTGGCCATCTTTGATACCTTGCAGTGTGTCGTCTTCCTCGTCGAATGCGATAACTTTGATTTGCCCCGCTTTGCCGGCTTCTTTTACTGCTTCGAGGCATTTGGGAGGATTGTAGCCAAACAGGCCAACCATTGCATCCAGTTCTGGATACTTGGCAATGGCATCTTCTGCCTGCGATTTGGCGCGCGCAAAATCAAATTGATCCGTACGGGTATCGATGATGGTATATTTCTCGCCAACAATTGGGCCCGTGTTCGGGTCGTTTTCGCGGTTGATGTCGAACGGGCGATCGAGCAATTCGTCGATTACACCTTGCCGGCGCTGGTCAGCATTGAGCTGGCCGAGGCGGCCTACAAAAATCATGACTTCGCCACCATCCGGCAAAGCTTCTTTTACCAGTTTGCCACACATCCGGCCTGCTGTATAGTTATCCATACCGATATACAGCTCGCGGTTGGTTTGCGGCGCATCAGAGTCGTGCGTGATGTAGCGTGTGACAGACGCAATTTCATTAAGGATGTCAACCTGGTTTGCAGGGTCGATGGGGCTAACGGCCACGCCGTCAATCCCTTTGGCCAGCAGGTCCTGGATCATACGCTTCTGGTCACCTGTCCCCTCGGGAGGCATCATGACACTTACATCTACACCAAATTCTTTGGCGCTGTCGTTGGCCCCTTTTTCTGCAATTACCCAGAAGTCTGAAATACCATTGGTTACATAGCCAACTTCAATGTCTTGTGCGGAGTCGGATTTTTCGCCACAGCCTGCAAAGGCAAGCAGAAGGAGTACAACGAAGCTCTTTAACAGGTGGTGTTTCATCATGGAACTACAAATTGTATTAGTGGAACGTTTTGCCGCCGTTTACAGCAACGGTTTGTCCGGTAACAAAGGCTGCTTCCTCGCTGGCAAGGTATAGGGCAGCCGCTGCAACGTCTTCAGGGAGCCCCCATCTGCCGGCAGGAATCGAGGCAAGATACATATCTTTCATCTCTTGTGGGTCTTTTTCATGTCTTTCAACAGGAATCCATCCAGGGGAGATCATATTTACCGTAATGCCAAAAGGAGCTAACTCATTGGACAGACTCCTGGAAAACCCCGTTTGGGCGCCTTTGGCAGCAACATATGCTGTGAAAGGTGCAACGCCCAGAGAAAATACTTCACTCGTAATATTGATGATACGCCCCCATTTTTGCCTTTTCATGTGCGGCAGGCACGCTGTGGTTAGCAAATAAGGGCTTTTGAGAAAAAAATCAATCATGGATTGATAGAAATCCCAGTCATATTCTTCTATGGGTTTCAGGGGCTGGTCGGGGGTAGCATTGGGAATCAGAATATCAACAGGACCAAGCGCAGATTCAATGGTATTGAACAACGTTTTGACACTATCAGGGTCAATGACATTGGCCTGGGTGATCATGCATGGACTACCAATAGCCTTTAATTCAGCAAAAGTAGCCTCTGCGCGTGTGCGGTTGTTATAATAATTCATAACCACTTTAGCACCATGACGGGCAAATTCCATCGCCATTGCTTTGCCCAGGCCTGTTGTGCTGCCCGTAATTAAGACGATGCGATTTTCAAGAGTAAATGCCATGCGCTTTTTTTTGGTTTTGCATTCCGGATTAATTTATCGTTTCAGCATGGCTTAAAACCACTAAGCTGAAAGAATATCGTGGAGGTGACACTTTTTTGCTATTTTTCGTAAAAAATTTTATCAAAAATTGCAGATTTATGTATAAAATTTGCAGTTTTTACATTTCAGAGCTTGTCGCCACAGTATTTGCAGTACTCGGCATCCCTGTCATGACCTTCCAGACTGCAGGAATGACAGGAACGGGTGGATGTAAGGTCAATTTCTGCTCGCGATAATTCAACACTCACAATACCTGTAGGAACAGCCAGGATAGCATATCCGAGAATCATAACAACAGAAGCAAGGGCTTGACCAAGGGGTGTTTGTGGGGAAATGTCACCATATCCAACTGTAGTCAAGGTTACGATAGCCCAGTAAACGCTGCGGGGAATACTGGTAAAGCCGTTTTCATCGCTTTCGATGAAATACATCAATGAGCCAAGAATAATCACGAGAGTGGTAACGGTAAACAAAAAAACGGTGATTTTGCGCCGGCTTGCGCGCAAAGCCTGGGTGAGTATTGCTGCTTCAGCGATATACTTTGCAAGCTTCAATACCCGGAATACGCGTAAAATACGCAGTAGGCGGATGACAAGCAGAAACTGGGTCCCTGGTACGAGCAGGCTGAGGTAGGTTGGTACAATGGC
>JBCCIM010000011.1 GCA_039111535.1 Bacteroidota bacterium
AATTCGATCTCGTAGCCTTCCGGGGCATCAATGAAAGCAAAGACACTGCCGGAACTGGATTGAGTCGGCCCGTCGCTGAGCGGATATCCCTTCGAGGCAGCGTGTTTTGCGCTGATTCAAGTTTTTCAGGTTTGCAGTCTCACATGGGCGGGCGTGTATTACCTCCCGGCAAGAAAATCGATGCTTACATGGCCCAGGAGCCCCTTGCTTCTGCATTGCAAAACGCCATATCAAGGATTCGCGTTAACTTTTGTTATTGCTCGGTATACAATGAATGCTGGCTATACGAAGAACAATTCAAAGGCCCGGCTGACCGTATCCCGGTAGAAGCTTGTACACCATTTTCAGACGAATTTAAACAATAAGGGGTGATCACATGGCGCGGATTACATCGCTTTTATTTTGCCTGTGGTTTTGCATACCAACTGTTGGTGTCGCGCAGCATGCGGATGTAGCAGCGGGTGAGTTTGCTGCGGGATTCTTTAACCGGTATGAGTATACCGCGATGCGGTACATGCGTCTGGCGGAAGCCTTGCCGGCAGAGGTTTATAGCTGGAGCCCGGGAGAAGGGGCGATGTCAGTCGAAAAGGTATATATGCACATCATTCGCTATAACTACCTGTACCCGGAAATGCTTGGCATCGCTGTGCCGGCTGGAATCGACATGGATCAACTCGAATCGATGACTGGCAAAGATACGGTAGACCAGTATCTGGAGGATTCGCTGGCTTACGTGCGAAAAATGGTGCGTGGGTCGTCTGAGGCGGACTTACAAAAAATGGTCAACCTGTATGGTAACAATACGCAGGCGTACAATGTGTACATACAGCTTCAAACCCACATGAGTGAGCACCTCGGACAGCTGATGGCTTACGCCCGGATGAACGGGATTACGCCGCCCTGGTCGAATTGAAGCAGAGGTGTCGGGTCCTGTCTCTGATTTTGATTTTTGACGCTTAGATTGAGCCTAGGAATAGCAGCTCATGCCGATCTCTGAGTCTTCTCGTGGGCAGATCCTTCGCTTGCTCAGGATACGGCACTGTCCCTGTTTGAATTTAGATTGCCAGTGCCTAGATAAACCGGTAAATCGCAGCTTCTAGCCGGCGGGTATTGTTGGCTTTAGCATGCCACTGGATCATAATTGGACTCTGGTAGGTGCCGCTAACGATGCCTGGTTTCTGCTGGCCCGGTGCTTCAGACACCAGCAGGCTCACTACGCGTTTCATGCGGAGTGCTTTGGCTGCTTTATTAGCCAGCAGGCGCTGGATACCACGGCCAACCATCGATGAACTCATGTTCAGCTTGTCAAGCGTTTTGTTGACAATGTGCACGAGGTCATATTTGGCATAATTGAGCATTTTGATCGGCACAGTCTTCGGGTCGCGCAGCATATTCCAGCTCTTCTGCGCCATAAAACGCATCGGATTGCCTAGAATGTCGGCTACGTCGTACTGCATCAGCAGCGTTTCAAACTCGTTGACCGTCAGTGCTACGTGGTCTTCTTCTGGCGCAAGCACAATTTCGATACGGCCCCGTTCGATGCCGTACTTTTGCACGGTTTCCTGAAGTTGCTCAAAAATGCCAAGCCGAGGGTCACGCAGGTTGACTGAATCAATCCGGTGGCCCGATACGGGTATCGACATCGGGACGATGCTGACCAATTCTTCGCTGTTGTATCCGTAAATAGTGGTTTTACGGGTGCGCGCCCGGCCATCACATACCCCGTCCAGGTCGATAAAATAGACCGGCGTGTTGGGCTTGTTCAGGTAAGTGACGCAGTTCTCCAATCCTGAACTGATGTAGGTGAGGTGGGAGTCACCATTCAGGGGTTCAACCAGTTTCTGTTCTTCCGTCAATTCACTGCGGAGCAGCATGTTGTCATGCCGGTAGTTTGCACGCGGGGGGAAGAGCTCCTGGAAAGGAGAGAGGAAGTTTTTTACTGAGTCTGAGTTGTGATCCAGCTTGTCACACAAACTTTGCTCAAGGTAACCAGCTGTGGTATGGTAAGAGCAATACACCGCCTTGTTGTATTCCGCAAAGAAATTATCATGTTGGGTTTCGATGTGTTTGGTAACATCGATGATATCAAAGCGGGATTTTGGGGTCAGCTCAAGTCGTATCTCTGCCATGAAGGTATAAAAAGTTATCTCCAGCCGCTTGTAAGTACTTTTATACTACACGGACCTCGCCAGAAACAACCAGTTGTTTTGTAAGTGTCTGTTAATCAAGTACTTAACATCGTTTAAATCTGATGTAAATACCCTTTGTGGGGATAATGCAGCTGTATGATACCGCATTATTGGAAGCGATTCCAGTCTTTTGATATTTGAGGACCATGATGTTAATCCTTAATCATCAATGACGGCAGATTTGCTGCCATCGTGAAAGCGTAGTGTTACGACGCTTTCGGGTGTGAGTTGCTTTGCAGAACGGACGAGGGTGGCATCTTGTTCTACGAGCGCGTAACCTTTTTTCAAGGGCAGGCGAGGATCCAGTAGAGACAGCTGCCTTTCTGCCTGGTGCACCTGCTCACGCTTATGTTTCAGATACTGCACGCCGCTCCGCTCCAGGCGGAGTAACATGTCCTGTGTTCGCTGTTTTAGCTGTAAAAGCTGGTCTACAGGCCGGTTAAAAGCATGCCGTTGGGTCAAATGCTGAATGTGCAGTTTGTGTTGTTCAATATGCTGCAAGAGCCGCTGCGCACTTCTGTACAGACTACCTTCGATAAACGCTTTGATTTCCTGTTGGTTGGGGACGGCAATTTCTGCTGCCATGGAAGGGGTTGCTGCCCGAAAATCTGCGACAAAATCAGCAATGGTGAAGTCTGTTTCATGGCCCACAGCGCTAATCACCGGGATTTCAGATGCGTAAATTGCACGTGCAACCGATTCTTCGTTAAAGGACCATAGGTCTTCCAGTGACCCACCACCGCGGCCGACGATGAGTAAATCTGCACGCAAAGGGTCATCTGCTGGTATGCCATTAAACGCCTCGAGTGCTTCGCAAATCGATTTGGCGGAGCCGGCACCCTGAACCTGCACCGGGCACACCAGCGCCTCTGTTAAAGGAAATCGCCGGCCCAATATCGAAAGCACATCCTGGATTGCAGCGCCCGAGCCAGAGGTGATAATACCAATCCGGGTTGGGATATAGGGTTTGGGTTTCTTGTGGGATTCGTCAAACAGGCCTTCAGCGGCGAGTTTGTTTTTCAGCGCTTCAAAGGCCTGCTGTAACGTGCCTTCGCCGGCGTGTTTTAGCGACTGCGCAACAATCTGGAAGTCACCGCGCTTTTCGTAAAAGGATGCCTTCCCAAAGAGCTTGACGTGCATGCCGTCTTGCGGCGTAAAGTAAAGCGCGCGCGCCGTGTTTCGCCACATGACGCAACGTAACTGCGCTTCTGCATCTTTCAACGTAAAATAACAGTGCCCTGAACTATACTGTTTGAAGTTTGAAATTTCGCCTTCAATCCAGACACGGTTAAATTCAGATTCGATAAACTGCCGCGCCCGGCGTGCAAAATCGCCAACAGTAAGCAGGGGAGAAGCAGTGTTGCCAGAGGGCTCCATACAGAAACCGGTGATTCGATGATTGGTACATGAGAAGCGCTTGAGAGCGCAATATACACCAACGCGGGAAAACTTACGGACACAAGGCTGATAAATTGAAACATGGAAGATAAATTGAAACGGGTCATGTTTGTATGTATGGGCAACATCTGCAGGAGCCCGCTTGCTGAAGGGGTTTTTAGGCACCAGGCGCGGGAGGCCGGCGTGCTGGATAATTTCGAAATTGCTTCTTCCGGCACCGGTGGCTGGCATGCCGGACAGGCCCCTGATAGCCGGATGAACGAAGTGGCCATCCGAAATGGCGTATCCATGGAGGGCCAATACGCGCAACAGTTTACGTATGGTGATCTCGACTATTACGACATCATTCTGGCGATGGACAAAGACAACCTTCAGCACATCAAACAAATGGATGGCGGGGATAAACACGCTGCCAAAATCTACCTTTTCCGTGCTTTTGATCCCGAGCCCGGCGATCAACAGGTGCCGGATCCATATTACGGCGGCCCCCGCGGGTTTGATCAGGTTTTTGAGATGGTAGATCGCACGGCACGCGTGCTGCTGGATCGGCTGCGCGATGAATGAGGTGCTTGCGCAGAAACTGGCCCCGTACCTGGGATACATCACATCGATTGTGCCGGTGGGCGGCGGCTGTATTGCAAATGCGTCCCGCATTGAAACGGCACTTGGCCCCTATTTTCTTAAATGGGGGAATGGGGAGGTCGTCCTGACGTTCGAACCCGAAGCAGCCGGCCTGGCTGTTTTAGCCGCTGCGGATACTGCGCTGCGCATCCCACAAGTTGTTGCATCCTCTGGTACCAACCCCGGTTTTCTGTTGATGGAGTGGATAGTGCAGGGTGCAAAGTCACCCGGGTTTGATGTTTCTTTTGGTGAGGCGCTTGCTGCGCTGCATCGGCAATCAGCATCATCGTACGGGTTTACAATAGACAATTTTATCGGCCGCACCCCGCAACAGAATACATGGCATACCGAATGGCCGGCTTTTTTTCAGGCATGCCGGTTGGCCCCGCAGGTTGCGCTGGCTCGCAAGAACCGGCTTTGGCAGCCGGCATGGGACGGTCCACTTGAGTCTCTCTACAAAAAACTCCCCAACCTGCTGCCCAAAGCGCCGCCGGCTTCGCTGCTCCATGGCGATTTATGGGGTGGTAACTACATGGTTTCAGACGCGGGAGCACCGGTCCTCTTTGACCCAGCCTGCTACTACGGCGACCGTGAGACCGACCTTGCCATGACCACTTTGTTTGGCGGATTCAGCAACACCTTTTATGATGCTTATGCCGCCGCCTGGCCGATGGAGGCTGGATTTATGGAGCGCCGGCCTGTGTACAACCTCTACCATCAAATCAACCACCTGAATCTTTTTGGAGGTGGATATGCAGGCGGCATTTCCGCTGTGCTTCGCAGCTATGCATGAGTTGAGGGCAAGTTGTACCTTGAAGTCCCACCTGTTTGTTTATCTGCCTAAAATCCCACGCCCATGATCTATAAACATCCCCACACCGCAGTGGGTACCGGCTGCTTTTTGCTGTATGTCTTGCTCTTGCTGCCCGGCTGTACCACACCCGAAGATCGTACCGGACTCCAGTTTGAAGTGACGCTGGCTGACGAAGCCTTTGCGGATATCGCGGCATTAGGACTTGAAACACCTATTAACGGCCGGCTCTTTGTCGTCATTTCTCGCGACGACGAAAGCGAACCTCGCCGGCAGGTTGGGGTGAGTGGTGTGCCGTTTTGGGGTGTTGATGTGGAGAACCTGACGGCCGGCGACAAAGTTATCGTCAAACCCGGAGCCAACGGATTTCGTGGTTTTCCACTGGATGACTTCGCCAAACTCCCTGCTGACACCTACAACGTACAGGCCCTGCTCAGCGTGTACACCACCTTTTCGCGGGCTGATGGCCACACCGTGTCACTGCACCTGAACTCTGGTGCCGGCCAGAATCAATGGCGCGCACCTGGCAATGCGCACAGCACCGTTGCGCAGCACGCACTGGATCCTGCAAAACGATCAACAGTGCAGTTGACGGTTGATGCGGTGATTCAGCCCGAGCGGCCGCTGGCGGCAGGTGAGGTGTTGCAGCAGGGCAATCCGGAAGAAAGCGAGCACGTAAAATTTGTCAAAATTAAAAGCGAGAAGCTCTCCGCATTTTGGGGGCACCCGATGTATATCGGGGCAAATGTGCTGTTGCCGGCAGATTACAACAGCATTCCGAACAAACAGTATCCCGTCCTCTACATGCAGGGCCATTTCCCAGGTGGCCGGGCGCCTTTCAGCTTTGTCAAAGGATCAGCTGGCCGTGGCCGAAGCGCTGGTTTTGCTGACTACTGGATGTCTGATGCAGCACCAGACCTGATTGTGGTGTCGATTCGGGATGCAAATCCCTATTACGACACCTCATACTCTGTGAACTCTGCCAACCTGGGGCCTTACGGCGATGCTATTATGGAAGAACTGATTCCAGCGTTGGAATCCAGGTTCAGGATGATTCCGGATGGAGATGCACGCTTGCTGGCAGGCGGCTCTACGGGGGGATGGGAGGCACTGGCGATGCAAATTTACTACCCGGATGATTTTGGCGGCGCGTGGGGCTGGTGCCCGGATGCGGTGGATTTCAATTACCACCAGATCGTCAACATCTATGAAGATGACAACGCCTACTACACAGATAGCGAGTGGCACCGCGTCGAGCGTCCGAACGCGCGCAGCTTTGATGGTAATATTCGTTCAACTGTCAGGCAAGAGAACCACATGGAGTTGGCGACTGGCTCAAACAGCCGGTCCGGCGGCCAATGGGCTGTTTGGGAAGCCGTGTACGGACCCGTAGGAGATAATGGGTACCCGCGCCCAATCTGGGATGCTGAGACTGGCAAAATCGACAAAGAAACGGCGCAATACTGGAAAGAAAATTATGACCTTCACGAACAATTGCGGTCGCGTTGGGAAACGCTGGGGCCAAAGCTAACCGGTAAGCTTCATATTGCAACGGGTGACATGGATTCCTATTACCTCGACAATGCTGTATATCTGATGGAGGAATTTCTGAACGAAGCTTCAAATCCGCGTGCGCAGGCACGGGTTACCTATGGCCGGCGCAAACCACACTGCTGGATTGGCGAGAGCCCCGTACGGCCCGGCGAAAACTTGAATTATATCGAGTTTGTACAGGATGTAGAAGACTATTTACGGCGAAGATAGCATCGGAAATATTGACTAAAATGCCGAGGTGGTTTGATGGCATCCTGTATTTTTTGTGAGATTGTTGCCGGTCGTGCGCCTTCCTGGAAAGTGCTTGAGACGGCTGATGCGTATGCATTTCTGGATATCAATCCTGTGAATCCTTACCACACACTGGTTATTCCGCGCCAGCATTATGTTAACGTGATGGACGTAGCACCAGCTGCGTGGCAGGGTGTCATGCAAGCGGTGAAAAAGGTTGTTGATTTATATACAGAGAAGCTGGGCATGGAACACGCCCAAATTGTCCACAGCGCCGGCGCTGCGGGGCAACAAGATGTATTTCATCTGCATGCGCACGTAGTGCCCCGGCATGCGGGTGACGGACAAAATATCAAATGGAAAACCCATCCTGAAATGCGGTCGCAATATGATCAAATGATCGCACGGCTGCAGTAAACAAGAATTGGGACCAGTAGCTGATCCCAATTCCGTTCCTTGCACAAACCGCAGTAAAGTTGGCCGGTCGCACATTGATAATGCCAGTTGCTTTACCGCGGATTTCAGGTCACTGCAAGAGCATCGACCGGACCTCGGTCTTGCCTGCCGCCTCCAATCTGTAAAAGTAGAGGCCTTTTGCCCTGTCTTCAGCATGCCAGGCAACCTCGTGGGTCCCGGCAGCCTGTTGGCTGTCCACCAGGGTTTTGATTTCGCGTCCGAGCACGTCGTACACACTCAGTTTTACGTGTGCCGGCGTATCCATCGTGTAGCGAATGTGGGTGCTATTCTGGAAAGGGTTGGGGTAGTTCTGCAGCAAGGCACCCGTCTCCAGGCTTGCGTCTTCCTCTATGTTTGTCGCGGTTGATAGCAGCACAAGTCGAATTTTGGCGGTTGCACCCAGGCCTTGGGCAACGTATAGCGTGTCGCCGCTCGGAGAGGCTGCGAGGCCATTCGGACTTGTGAAGGTTGCGTTGCTGGCTGGTCCGTCATTGAGGCCGGCTGTGCCGGTGCCGGCAACTACGCTTGAGGTACCCGTTGAATCAAAAGCAATGACACTCGACTGACCAACGTAGGTCCCATATAACTTGTCTTTGGCCCACACAAGATGGCCGATAGCAAACGGTTGTGCAGCCGCTACTTCACCGAATAAAGACGCCGTACCATCCGGGGTGATTTTGGTGACGCGACCATCGAAGAGGTTGGCTGTATATATGTTGCCGGCCGGATCGATGGCGATCCCAACGGGTGCCCGCAAAGTGCCGCCCATGGCAAAGGTGCTAACGGTACCATCGGGAGCGATTTTGGATACGCTGTTTCCCGTACCATTGCCTGTTCCGTAGTGAGAAACGTAGAGGTTGCCGTCAGCATCAGACACAATGCCGCTTGGGCCATCCAGCACTGAGGCAAAGGTGCTAACCATCCCGTCCTGGTTTACCTGGCTTACTGATGCACTGTTGAAATTGGTCACATAGAGGTTGCCATCTGTAGACCGTGTCATGTGGATCGGGCCGCTGAAGCCGTTTGCTGCGTTTGATACGTCGCCATTCCCCTCAATCTTGAAAACGGAAAAGCCACGAAAGGTGCCGGCGGCATACAGGGTGCCGGTGTTGTCAACATACAAACCGTCGATGTCGCGCTGTGCGGAGAGCTCAAGCGAACTCACCTGTTGAGCTTGAACTGTGTGGGTAAAAAGAAAAACAGTAAACAGTAGCAGTAGAAATCTTATGCACATCATCCTGATAACGTTTAAGGTGGAAGCACGCGTGGTGCCAGAAACGCTATCAACCTACCAGGAGCCGCTGTCCGAAGACGGGGTTATGGTATAAGGTGGAGGATCCTGGTATAACCTGCTTTGGACTGGTTATGAATTGCTGATGTGGGTCGACAGGGGGAAGGAAGACCGTTGTGATTTCGATGTGGGCAGCTCTCATCAACTGCTTTGGATGTGTGTCAAATGCTAAGGCAAGGAAAGACTTGCTGTATTGTTTAGAAAGAATTTCATGGGTGATGAAGGGTGCGTTTTTGCAACGAAATACGTCATTTGTGAAACACCCGTTGGGTCTTCAAGACCCGACGGGTGTTTTAGATTGCCATAACCTCGGGCATTTGCTGACTTCAATTTTTACGATAGAACCGTCCCTGAATTGACTCAACATCGCACCCTTACAAACCAAGCTGAAGCGAATCGCGCAACTTGTTTTTGTAGGTGCGACTCATGGCGAGTTCGGTCCCGTTTTGTAAAATAACGGTATAGTCGCCATGAGAGGCCGGATAAAAAGCTTCCACGCGATCCAGGTTGATGATGGTTGATCGGTGGATCCGCGGGAATTGCTCCGGGTTCAGGCTGGCTTCAACTTTGCCAATGTTGTCGCGGATGAGGTGCTGTGATTTGCCAGCGTGCAGCATCACATAGTTGCCTTCTGCAGCAATCCAATCGACAGCTTCTACTTTTATCAATTGGACCGCATCCTGTCGCTTTACGGTGAAATGCTTGAGGAAAGACTGTTTGGGCTGATGTAGCGTAGTAAGCAACTGAGAGAGCTGTTGCTGCATCATCTGTACGTCCAGTTGGGCCATGCTGTTTTTTACACGCACCAAGGTGTCGAGGAAACGCGGGTGGTCGTATGGTTTCAGGAGATAATCGATGGCATGCAGCTTAAAGGCATCAACCGCATATTGGTCGTACGCCGTAGAAAAAACAACGAGTGGCCGGCGGTTGGCTGGCAGTTGCTCTACCACGTCAAAGCCGCTGAGTTGAGGCATCTGGATGTCAAGAAACATAACATCAACCTCTTCGGCTTGTAGCGTAGCCAGGGCTTCATGGCCATTGGCACAGGTTGTCACAACGGTGATGTCTTCGTCATCAGAGAGCCAGGAGACCAGTTTCCTGCGCGCCGGCGGCTCATCATCAACAACGATTACGCGAATTGCTTGGCTCATGGTCGGTTAAACGGCCTGATATGCAGTAGCTTTACGGTCGGCTTTAGCGTCTGTGGTTTCCTGGAATGCAAGCGGCAGGTTGATGCGGGCGCACACGCCGCCTGAAGATACATTTTCGAGTTTGAAGGAGGCATCGTCGCCGTAGTATAGCGCAAGGCGATCCATTGTGTTTTTCAACCCGATGCCCGTTGCAGGTGTGTTGCCATTTTGATGGACAGGTGGACCTGAATTAAAAACTTCCAACACAAGCCACTCCGCTTCCTGCCGGGCAGATAAGACAATGCGTCCGGGCTCTAGTTGCTGTGCAACGCCGTGGCGTACTGCATTTTCTACAATCGGCTGTAAAATCAGGTAAGGGACACGGGCGTCGTTGACTGCCGGCGCTACATCTATTTCAATCTGCAGGCGGTCTTCAAACCGGTGGTGTTCGATCTGCAGGTATTGCTCTGAAAACGCAATTTCTTCGGACAGGGTAACAAACGTTCGTTCCGCGTGCTCAAGTGTATTGCGTAAAAAATCGCCCAGTTTTGAGAGCATGCTGTCAGCAGCAGCTTTGTCTGTTTGCAGGGTTGCAGATATAGTGTTTAGCGAGTTATAAAGAAAATGGGGATGTAACTGCATTTGGAGGGCTTCCCGCCGAGCCCGCACAAGCTGGTTTTGCAGTGCATGGGTATGGTCTTTCTCCTTCCTGAGTCGCTCGTAATAGGTCTGTACTTGCGAGAGCACGACGAGCATAACATAGATAATGCTGCCTAGCGGCAGGGCGATGCTGTAAATCGCGCGTATTCTCATCTGGATTTCAGTAGCCAGGCTTTCATTCAACTGAAACCCTAGGGACTCACTGATTACAAAATGGATGCTGAAAAGGCCAATGTATAGGGCAAAGTTGATCGATGTAGCCAGTAGTGCAAGAGGGAGATGGATGGCCCATTTCCATGAAAAGGGTGAAACCGAAAAAGAGAAGCGACTTGAAAACCAGAAAATGACCGGAGCTGTTAGCACCCACACATTCCAGAACAGAATCTCTGGAATCAGAATACGCGTAACACTCACGATATCAAGCGTCCGGCCGGTGGTGTAAATCCAAACCAGCGACGTAAGCACCGCCATCAGCGTAAAACACGCGATGAGCAGTGCCCAGTATCGAGATGTTTTTTGTAGATTCATAGCGCGTTCAGTGAGCAGTATTTGCCGGCCCAGGTTTATTGGTGATTTCTGCACCAGGACTGAAACCCAACAGCCTGTACGATACGTATTTCTGTAGCACGAAGCCAACTCCATCCGCCGACCATTGCCCCGCTGCAGCGCTTCGCGAGATGCTTTTATTTCATCCCTAAATTTGCACTATTCCGGATAAACGATTGAAAATACTTTGCAGGCTTGTCGTGTTGCTTTTGCTCCTGGTTGTTGGAAATGGTTGTGCGCGTACGCAGGATGCAACGCTAATAGGACAGCCACCTGACGCACTTACGGGTACTTTTGTTGATGATTATGGCGTAACGTACACGATCAGTCCAACGGTGTGGCAGCAGCATCCTGATAACAAGTATCGTGTAGTAGCATGGCATCCTGAAGCCGGCTACCTGGTAGCGCAGAACGACGAGCAGAATGTGAGCGACGCCGGCTTGTGGACACGGATCGACTGGATTCCGCTTGAAGGCATGCCGCCTTATACGTGGGCCTATTGTTTGAGCGCATACAACGCACCTACCCGCGACGCTGCAGCACAAACGCAACTTGCCAACAAAGATACACCGCGGACGGGCTGCAATGGTTTTCCGTTTTCCAGAATGAAGCAGGCACCCGAAAATGAGTAAACCAACATACGTTCGGGTTGCGCACTGGATAGCCACTTGCCTCCTTTACTTGATCACAGTGTCTGATGTCGCAGCGCATCCGTGGGGTGGACTTGTTGTGGATCGTGAAGGAAACATTTATTTCACCTTTGTCTGCCCTTTTTCGAGTGATGACCACTACGCCTGTGTATGGAAAATGCGCGGGGAGGAGGTTGCGCCATCGCTTACGTCTACACGTTCGCCAAGCGATCTGATACTCGCCCGAAGTCCATCGCGTGAACTCTTTGCCGGCGAGCGATACGGATCGTCAAATGCGTTTGTATCAAGCCTCTGGCAACTGGGGACTGCAGATTGGGAGCTTGTTGTAGGGCCTTCAAGGGATGATGCCACCTTCCATGTGCAGGCTTTTACCATTGATGATGCCGGCAATGTGATTTATGCGGTAGAGAACCAGTTGTACAAGCGTACCGCTGGAGGCAATGTCAGCGCATTATCCGTGCAAGCTTCTTTTGGCCGTATCGATGTGCTGGCCTATGGAGACGACGGTCTCTTGTATGTAATGGACCGCAGCACGCTCTACGTGGTGGACATAGCGTCTGGCGCAACGGAAGTTAGAGCAGCCAAACTGAAAGCGGACAATCCCTCCAACCTTCCATTTTCTGGTGCCAACATCTTGTTTGATATGGCCGTTGATGCAACGGGTAACGTGTATCTGGCCTATTTTGGTAACAGGGAAGTGCTCAAAGTTGATCGCTCGGGTGTTGTCACCCAATTCCTTGAATCGGAGGGGCCGTGGTCGCCCCATGGGATAGACCTGTACCAGGGGGAAGTCTACGTGCTGGAATCAACCGTTGGCGGCCAGCCGTGGTGGAAATTCTGGGCAAAGACGCCTCTGTGGCCCCGTGTGCGCAAGGTGCTGCCCGCTGGAGATGTGGTTACTTTGTTTACCTACAACGGAGGATAAACCACGTTGCCTGGCTGCTGAAAACGATGTGTGTAGCAAACATGAGAATTAACAGGACAACATTGCGGTTTTGCCTGATAAAATACGCAGGTTGAGATATCAGATTTTCTAACCATAAACTGAATGCGGATGTCTATCTCTAAGCGTCACGATCCATATCCTGTAAATGCGCCTTACCACGGTATCTATGCCCACGGTGTAGAATCGCCGGCCGGCAGCAGAATTCTGCACGTGTCCGGACAGGTAGGTGTATCTCCAGAAGGCCATTTGCCTGAAGATTTTGAAGGGCAATGCCGGCAGGCCATCGAGAACCTGGCTTCCGTATTGGAAGCTGCAAACATGGAACTGACGGACATCGTGAAAATGTCGTTTTTTCTGGTTCGCCGGGAGGATATGGACGGGCTGGTGGCTGTTAGAAAAGATATGCTTGATGGTGTGCGTCCGGCAATTACAACGGTATTTGTTGCCGGACTGGTGTCGCCTGATTGGCTGGTTGAAGTGGAAGCTGTGGCGTGTGCGGCATGAGGGATTGGTGTCTTCATAAATGTTTATGATTGACTAATCCAAAATTCGCCAGACTGGGATAAAAGTAGCGGGATTCCTTGTTGCTGCCGATAGAGGGAGGCGATATATTTAAGCAGGTCCTTAGTCATGTAAGGGGCCTGGTTGGATATCGCAATTTTTTGCACATACCCCAGATGTCGTCATGGAAATCGTCCCAATCTTTTCAAGCCTCTATTTTTTGGTTGCCATAGCTTTCTGGATTGGCGTTTTATATGCGGCTTATACGCTGTTTCAGTACATCAAACAGTTGGTTGTCAGCCAGGAAGCTATAGAACGCAAGCTGGTACGCATCGTAGAGCTCCTGGAAGAGCAACGCGCCGGCTAGTTGGCGCGCCTTGTTGGTTGCATGTTTAGCCAGCTGTTATTTTATTGGTTGATAACACACTTCTGTATCTTCTTTCGCTGCCCTTCAATAGATATCCTGTTGTCATGAATCGTTTTGCGATCCCTGTTCTGTTTTTCTGCTCGCTGCTTTGCTTTGCTGTGTCACCAAATGCCAGCGCGGATGACCTCTTTGCTTTTGGTGATAACCTCGATAAACTGGCCGTTGGGTTGACACCGGAAGAGGTTGTTGCATTGTTGGGGGAGCCAAGTACACTCAACCATACCGATTCAGGTTTGAGCTTCGTTTACCTTTCGGGTGACTACGCAGGAGTGGACATAGGTTTCAAGAAACGCGCCACGGGTCCAGGGTTATCTAACATTGTATTTACCGATGCATTTGCCCGTAAAACCGCATCTGGTATTGGTTTGGGGATGCATCGCGTACAGGTGCAGGCCCGCATTGGTGCGCCTGCGTTTGAGGTCGATATCAAAACGAAGTTCTGGGAGAGCTACGTTGAACGCGGCTTTGTTGTGCACGTGGAGTACGACCTGGATGGTATGGTTACCAATCTGATCAAGGTTGATCGGGCGTCTGTTGATGTGCCGGCGCTCAAGCTGGCACAGGGACCAATGCTTCAGGTTGAAGTTACCTCTTCAGATGAAAACGAGGTGTTAACCTTTGAGGGAACGTACTTTGAGAATAGCGCGATGGCCAGTGAACAAGATTTCATCGAAAGCCGTCAAACACCCTACCGTTTCGAAATTGCGCCCCAGGATGTTGTCTTACTTTTTCACCAACTCACTGGCGATGCTGAGCTCTCCGTGAAAGTGCTGAATCTTGCTGCTGATGGTCAAATGATCAATGGCGGGAGAAGCATCGGCGCCGTGGCACTGATGATTTTTGATAGCGAAGCAAATGTCTTACGCGTAACCGGGTTTTAACAAATGACAAAATTCTTAGTAGTATTCCTTCTCTTTTTTGGAGCCGCAGATGTGCAAACTGCGCCTGCAGATGATGAACTGCAAGAGATCATCGTCGAACTGGATTTGACACTGGATTACTTTTTTGAATTGCTCGATGGCCAGGACCTGGAGACGTACATCGCCGGCGTCCGCCACGCAGCACGCGCGCGGTTGCTGCTTGAACAGTATCTGGGGGAATACATCGACAACTATGCGTACAATGAACCCGATCGACAAACATACAGGCTGCGGTTGATGGCGAGTCGTGCACAAGCGTTGTCCGATGAAGCGGGGCGGGAGCTTTGGCGAAATCCAAGACACACGGAATCTTTGCTACGGCTGTCAGAACTCGAAGTCATGGTCAAAAGCCTCAAATCAACACACAACACCAAATCGCGCAACGTTCGTTAGCCTACAAGAGCCACAAACTCGTTGGTGTTCGATAGGTCATCCAGGAGCACATCAGGGTTGTGGATGTGTAGATCTTCTGCGTTGTAGTGCCCGGTGCTTACGGCAATAGACATCACATTGATTGAGCGGCCACACAGGATGTCGTGCTTGGTATCGCCAATAATAACCACGTTTTTGCCTTCATATTGATGGCCGGTATGGTCAAGTGCTCGTTGTACAGCGATAGGCGGAAGCTGGTACCGGTCCGCATGGTCGCTAGCAAACGCGCCAAAAGGGAAATAACTTTCCAGGCCAATACCTTTTAACTTGAGGTATGCCGTTTTTTCGAGGTTGCCAGTGAGGATAGCAAGTTGCACGTTGGGCTGCGCGTGTAACTGCTCGATTAAGGCGTGAACGCCCGGGAGAGAGATAAATTGGTCGGGGGAGAATGCTTCGGTAAACGCTTCAACGTAAGACTCCAGCGCCTCAGCAATCCAGGACTCCCAATCGTCTGCTTCAAATCCGTTGGTTACAAATACATCTTTGATGATCTGTGGATCGGTCCGCCCTGAGAAGTCAACGCCTTCGATGGACACATCCGTTTTGTTTGTCATTTTGCGGACGGCAGCCTGCATGGCTTTGCGGCCTGCGCCTTTAGATACGAGGAGGGTGCCATCAATATCAAACAGAAGTAATTTCATTAGCCGAGG
The DNA here is from genome assembly GCA_039111535.1 of Bacteroidota bacterium. NCBI lineage: Bacteria > Pseudomonadati > Bacteroidota > Bacteroidota bacterium. Next base: position 15,414 of record JBCCIM010000011.1, read on the forward strand.
TGCCGTTATTCCATGATGAAAGGTGAGTTTTCCAGCTCTTCGTGTCGGATTTCGTCCACGGGTTCTTTTTTGCCTTCGCCGGCGTAAAGCTTGTTGGGGCAATTAACCACCAGCGCATCTGTTTCGCCAACATTCCAGTAAGCATGGACAACGCCTGGCGGGACAATCGCGATGGTTGGATTTTTTTCGCCCACTTCTACCACCTGTCGATTACCGTACGTAGGTGAGTTTTCGCGCGCATCCCACAGGTAAAGCTTGAACGTCCCACTGAAAAACAGAAACAGGTCTGTTTGTGCCTCGTGTTCGTGGGGGCCACGCGAAATGCCTGCTTTGGTTAGGGACAGGTAGCCCATGGTGGGGTGAAGGTTGGCCGGCAATTCATCACGACGAAAGAACTCGCCAAGCCAACCGCGCTCATCGCTGTACTGCTTCAACGGCTCAACGGTACAAGACGCAATCGCGTCGTCATTCCAATTCATATAACTTGTTGTTTTCTACCGGTGCTCGTACTGTTTTGCGTAGTATTCGCGATAAGACTGGTTGGCTACAGCTTCCAACCATTCCCGGTTATTCAGGTACCAATCAACTGTATCCCGCAGACCTTCTGCCAGGGTAAAGGAGGGTGACCAGTTTAATTCTTTGTTGAGCCGACCAAAGTCCATCGCGTACCAAAAATCGTGCCCGGCCCGGTCTTTTACAAACGTAATCAACGCTTTCGACGTACCTTCATCCTGCCCAACGGCCTGATCCAACTGATCAAGCAGCAGGTGCACGAGCTCCAGGTTGGTACATTCGTTGTCACCGCCGATGTTGAACGTCCGCCCATTGGGGCCAAAATGCAAGATTAGATCGATCGCCTTGCAATGATCTACCACGTGCAGCCAGTCCCGGACGTTGTCACCTTTGCCGTAAATCGGAATGGGCTTTTTATTTAGCGCATTCATGATGACGAGCGGGATGAGTTTTTCCGGGAATTGGTACGGTCCGTAATTGTTTGAGCAGTTGGAGATTACGATTGGTAAGCCGTATGTATGTCCGTATGCGCGTACAAAATGATCGCTCGAAGCCTTCGACGCCGAGTATGGTGAGCGGGGATCGTATGGCGTTGTCTCAGTAAAAAACCCTTCATCGCCAAGCGATCCGAAGACCTCATCCGTGGAAACATGAAAGAACCTGCGATCTTCATCACCCTGCCAATGTTTGCGGGCGGCATCAAGCAGGTTGACGGTGCCGAGGACATTGGTTTTAACAAACGTTAACGGGTCGAGGATGGACCGGTCGACGTGTGATTCTGCTGCAAAGTTGACGACGGTGGTAAAGTTGTGGGCGTCAAAAAGGCTGCGGACCAATTCGGGGTCAGCAATGTCACCCTCTACAAAATTGTAGTTGTCGTGTGCTTCAAGCGAAGCAAGGTTGTGCAGGTTGCCGGCATACGTGAGCGCATCCAGATTCCAGAAAGAGATTTCGGGATATTTGGGCACAACGTGCAGCAAGAAATTGGAGCCAATAAAGCCGGCGCCACCGGTAACAAGAACGCGTTTAGGGAAGTGCTGTTGATTATCTGGTCGAGACATGTCGTAAGGGGATATGAGGTTGCCGGTTATAGACGGGTTTCGGCTCCGAGTTCCGCGCTGCTTGCATTCCGTTTTGCGGCTTGATTGATTGGAATCAAGTTTTTTGCTATGCTGATTAAATAAGACAATTTTAGCCCGAATACTGCTAAATTATCAGGGTATCCATGATGCCAAGATATCTGCTCTCAAAGAGAATACGCGGCTTGTCAGCGCCCGCCTACATGGTGATTTGCTGCTTTTTGGTCGGTTGCTCACAAGAGCCTGCCGCAGAGCAAGCTGAGTTATTGTTTGTGCATGAAGTCTATCCTCTGATTCAGGAGAAGTGCACGGCTTGTCATGGCGGTGACCCCGACGACATTGAAGGTGACTTTGATGTGCGTTCACGCGAGGGTATGTTGTCTGGTGGAGCTTCTGGTAAGCCGGCATTGATCCCGGGCAACCCGGCCAATAGTCTCCTCTATGAAGCGGTGACCTGGGCAAACGCTGATCTTGAAATGCCGCCGAAAGAAAATGATCGACTTTCTGAGGCGCAAGTCGATTTAATCCATCGTTGGATTGCAAGTGGTGCCCCCTGGCCCAATACAATCGCGATGGACTCGCTCCGGCATCTACCGTGGGATTACTCGGATGGCATTAAAGTAGCTACAAGCGGTGGTTTGTCTCCAGCATGGACCCACCGGCGTTATCAGCCGGAGGACCTGTGGGCCTTTGCCCCTGTGAAGGATGTTGAAGTACCCTGGAAGGCAATCAAACAGCGCGAAAAAGGTAATCCTGTAGATGCATTTGTCGCGCGTTCACTCTCAGCCCATAAAGTGAAGCCGGCGCAACGAGCAGATCGCCTCACGTTGATCCGCCGTGCTACCTTCAATTTAACCGGATTACCGCCTACGCCAGCAGAAGTAGAGGCTTTTCTTCAAGATACACAGCCTAATGCGTTTGACAGGCTTGTTGAACGTTTGCTCGATAGCCCACGCTATGGTGAACACTGGGGACGCCATTGGCTTGACGTCGTCCGCTACGCCGATTCAAATGGATTTGCAAATGACTACGAGCGGCCCAATGCCTGGCGATACCGGGATTATGTAATCCGTGCATTTAACGAAGACAAACCTTACAACCAGTTTGTGCTGGAGCAACTGGCCGGGGATGAAATAGACCCGTCAAACCCTGAATTCCTCATTGCCACTGGCTTTCTTCGGATGGGCCCCTGGGAGCATACAGGGATGAGCGTGGAAGCTGAGACACGACAATTTTTCCTGGATGATGTGACAAACAGCGTCGGGGAGACCTTTCTTTCTTTACCGCTCAGATGTGCCAGCTGCCACGATCACAAGTTTGACCCGATTCCTACACGCGACTATTACCGGGTGCAGGCTGTCTTTGCACCTGTACAATTTGCTGAAAGAAAGACGCCCTATCTTCCGCAAGAAAACATTGAAGGATTTGAGGAGGGCCTTTTTACGCATAAAAATAGGGTGTCTGATGCCCAAATAGCACTGCAGCGATTGGTAGATAAAGAGGTAGCTGCTGCTAAGAGATGGTTTGCAGCGCGTGGTTTGCCTTATGCAACATCGAAGCGGTGGGATAAGGTAGCTGAAGCCAAACTGCCGCCTCGTAATATAGGCTTGTCGGATGAAGAGTTGGGGTACAAGAAACTGTTGCAAAAACGCTTGCAGGTATTAAGTCGGGAAGGCGATCGTTACGAGCCGTTGTCGTTTTCTGTTTTTAACGGTACGCCTATCACAAATCGAAACAGCAGCAAGCGCATGCTTATGCCGACAGATCCTGGCAGTGAAGTACAACCTGTGTACATTCTTGCTGGAGGATCGGTTCATGCGCCAACAGACAGTGTTGCACCAGGCGTATTGAGTGCCGTTGGCATTCAAGAACAGATTCCGGCTCCTCTGGATGTTGCCGTGGCGCAAGACAGTGTTGTATCCGTAGATAACACGCTGATTCACGAGCATCGCGATGGCCGGCGGCTGGCTTTTGCAGAATGGCTGGTCGATGCAAAGCATCCAATTACGGCGCGTTCCATCGTAAACAGAATCTGGCAATACCACTTCGGCAACGGACTGGCCGGTAACGCAAACAATTTTGGCGTAATGGGTAAGAAACCCACCCATCCCGATTTGCTTGATTGGTTGGCTACGTACTTTGTAGAAAATGGCTGGTCGATTAAAGCCATGCATCAACTGATCATGTCTTCGGAGACGTATCAGCGAGCAAGCGAGCATCGTAGAATCGATAATCTGAGGTCTGAAGATCCGGATAACAAACTCCTCGCATACTTCAATCCCCGAAGGTTGACTGCGGAAGAATTAAGGGACGCGATGTTGTTTGTGTCTGGAGAGTTGAATACCACAATGGGTGGGTTGCCTGTAAAGCCGGAAATCAATATCGAAGTCGCGTTGCAACCCCGTCATATTATGGGATCTGTGGCGCCTGCTTATCAGCCTTCTCGCACGCCGGCTCAGCGTAACCGGCGGACAATCTATGCTTACCGATACCGTGGCTTACCAGACCCCTTGTTAGAAGTTTTTAATAAGCCGTCTGCGGACATTTCTTGTGAGCAGCGTACGGAATCAAGCGTGACACCTCAGGTTTTTACATTAATGAACAGCCAAAACACCCAGGATCGCGCATTGGCTATGGCGATGCGTCTGAGGCGCGAAACAGGGGTCCGGTCGGCCCAGGTGCAGCGCTCGATTCAGCTCACCTGGGGCAGAGCTGCAACGGATGCTGAAATCGAGGTTTCGACTACGTACGTCGATAAAATGATTGTCTATCATAGAGCGAATGTGCCGGCGAAATCATCCTATCCGAAAGAAGTGGAAAGGAATATGTTTGAGGAAATGACCGGCAAGCCGTTTAAATATACCGAGCGTTTAGACGTGTATGAGAACTACGTCGCAGACGTAAAGTCATGGGAAGTAGATGAAGAAATACGGGCTTTGGCTGACCTGGCCAAAGTACTGTTCAATGCCAACGAATTTGTCTACATCTATTAGGGCTGAGCTGTGAAAAAACATTTGCATCGACTCGATAATTTACACGCGGCGCGGAAACTGAACCGGCGTGATTTTCTGTATGGTCTTGGTTCAAGTATTGGCGCTGTTGCCTTTTCCAGTATGCTTGACCCTGCGGGCGCAACCGGTACCCTGCCCAGTCCACCTATGGTGCCGGCGAAAGCTAAAGCCTGCATTTTTCTGATGATGGAAGGGGGCCCTAGTCACATTGACACCTTTGATCCTAAACCCAAATTGAAAGATTTGCACATGAAGGCATTCGAACGCCAGGGAGACCAGTTCTCTGCAATGTCTTCTGGCGATCGCTATTACGTACAGAGTCCATTTGGGTCGCGGCGCGTAGGTGAATCAGGAGCTGATTTGTGTGATGCCTATGTACACCTTGCTGATGTAGCTGACGAGATTTGTTTTTACCGTGGATGCCAGGGGGAATCTGTGAATCACCCAACGGCAATGTATCATTTGAACACCGGAAATCCATTTGGTGGTGAACCAGCAATGGGGGCATGGGTGACGTATGGGTTGGGGTCGCTAAACAACAATTTACCCTCTTTTATCGTGTTGCCAGAGCTTGCTTATCCTCAGGGCGGGGCGGCTAACTGGTCAAATGGATTTCTTGGTGCCGGGTATCAAGGCACGCCGTTAAGATCTGCCGGCTCCCCTATACTGGATATCAACCCGCCGCCTGGTGTGAGTCGGTATCATCAACGGGAAAGCCTGGATTTATTGGCAACCTTCAACGAGGCACATCAGGCAGAACATCCTCAACATGAAGAATTGTCAGCGCGGATGGAAAATTATGAGTTGGCCTTTCGCATGCAAATGGAAGTCCCTGAATTGATCGACATTGAACGCGAGGACGAGAAGACGAAGGCGTTATATGGCATTGGAGAAAGCGCGACGGATGCTTTTGGACGGAAATGTTTGTTGGCGCGCCGGCTTGTAGAGCAAGGTGTGCGCTTTGTACAGATTTATTCTGGCGGTTGGGATTCTCACGACTTCCTTGCCCGCGCTCATGGCGCATTGATCAAAAGTACAGACAAACCAATTGCAGCACTGATCAAAGATTTGAAGCGGCGAGGCATGCTGGAAGAAACGCTCATTGTATGGTGTGGCGAATTTGGCAGGACACCGGACAATGGCGTTCGGAATGGTACCATTGCCTATGGGCGGGATCATAACCCCGATGCCATGGCTGTTTGGATGGCCGGCGGTGGGGTAAAGGCTGGACACACATTTGGGGCTACAGACGAGACGGGCCTGCAAGCTGTCGACGTTGTGCATCCCTTGAAAGATTTACACGTTACCCTGCTTCATTTGCTTGGCTTGGATGACAACAAGCTAACCTATTTTCATGGCGGGAGATACAAACAGCTTTCCCAAACTGGGGGGCAAGTGATCAGAGAATTACTTGGTTAGTGGTTGCTGGTTGATATCTAACGCAAAGCCTGTCTCTGGAGAAGAGTCTTTTGTTGGAATGTCTTACCAGAATATCTTGCATTCGGCATTCGGCATTCGGCATTCGAAACTCAGCCGTCGCGTTTGTCGTTGACTGATTCTGCTGTATTCTCGCCCTCCTAACCCGGCAACCGACGCTCATCTTGGAAGAACCCAAACGCCTGTTTCTACTCGACGCCATGGCCCTGGCGTACCGTTCCCATTTTATCTTCATTAGCCGGCCGCTGATCAACTCAAAAGGACAGAATACGTCTGCCACGTACGGGTTCACCTCTGCGTTGCTAAAGCTGATTGAAGACAACAACATTGAACACATCGCAGTTGTATTCGATGTGATGGGCGCCGGCGGCACGTTTCGCGATGAAATGTACCCGGAGTATAAAGCCCATCGCGACCCGCCACCGGAAGATTTACTGGCGAACCTGCCCATTATCAAAGATATGGTGCAGGCGCTGGATATCCCGGTCATTGAGCGCGAAGGGGTTGAAGCCGATGACGTGATTGGTACCTTGGCCCGGCAGGCGGAAGCTGATGGGGCAGAAGTGGTTATCGTCTCTCCGGATAAAGATTTCCAACAATTGATCACCGACCGGATTACCATGCTGCGGCCGGCGTACCGCGGGGAAGAGTTTGATCCGATCACCATTACGAAGTTCAAGGAAAAGTACGACCTGGACCCCATCCAGTTTATCGATATCCTTGCGCTCATGGGCGACAAAGCGGACAATGTGCCCGGTGTACACGGGATTGGAGAGAAAGGCGCCATGAAGCTCATTCAAACTTATGGTACCGTTGAAAATCTGCTGGAGCACGTCGACGAAGTGAAGGGCAAGCGTGCAAAAGAAGGCCTGACAAACCAGCGCAAAGAAGCCCTCCTCAGCAAGGCCCTCGTTACGATCAAAACTGATGTTGAAGTAGATCTTGATTGGCACGCGCTTAAACAGAGCCGGCCGGATACCGCACGCATCGATATGCTTGCCACGGAACTGGAATTTGGCAACCTGCGCGATCGGTTGTTGCGTAAAGCTGCCCAGTTAACCGGTGAAGCGCCGGCGGCAGTAGAAGCCCCCGCGGCAGAACCCGCATCACCGAAAGCTGATGCATCAGGTGCGCTTTCCTTCGATTTTGGCGACTATGCACCGCTTAAACAAATCGAAACAGCGGGGGCCGACTATACCATTGTCAGGAATGCTTCCATGCTGGAAGAACTGGCAAACACCATGAAAGACGCGGTAACTATTGCGTTTGACACGGAGACCACGTCTGTTAACCAGATGATGGCTTCGCTGGTTGGGTTGTCTTTTTCCTGGGAAGCTGGCCAGGGTGTTTACATTCCAACACCGCTGCCTGATGGCACCAGCACCGAAAGCGTACTCGAGAAACTTGGTCCGCACCTCGTTGATGACCGGTTGAAAGTTGGGCATAACCTAAAGTATGACATCACCGTGCTTGCACGCCATGGGGTTCGCGTGAAAGGGCCTTTGTTTGATACCATGGTCGCCCACTACCTGATTGCGCCCGACGATCAGCACAGCCTGGACGGCGTAGCGCGCAAGTACCTGAACTATAAAATGGTCCCGATTTCAGACCTGATTGGGACGGGCAAAGATCAGCTTTCTATGCGCGATGTGCCCATCGACAAAGCCGGCCCCTACGCGGCGGAAGATGCAGATATCTCGTATCAATTGTACCGCTTGTTCGAAGAAGAACTGGCAAAAGAAGGACTCGACAAAATTGCGCAGGAGATTGAGTTTCCGTTGATTGATGTACTTGTTGATGTTGAAATGACTGGCGTGCGCGTTGATGCGGACACACTGGCTGCGCAGTCGGAAAAAATTACAGCCGACCTGGATCGGTATGAGAAAGAGATTTACGAGGCGGCCGGCGAAGAATTTAAAATAGGTTCAACCCAACAACTCGGGCGCATCCTGTTTGAAAAGCTGGAGTTGCCTGTGATCGCAAAAACGCCCAAAGGCAAACCCTCAACGCGTGAGAATGTGTTGTCGGAGCTTGCGATTGAGCATCCATTGCCGGCGTTGATCCTCGATTGGCGGCAGCTAGCCAAGCTCAAAAGCACGTATGTAGACAGCCTTGGCGAACTGATCCATCCGGAGACTGGGCGCATCCATACAAACTTTAGCCAGACGGTTGCCGCTACTGGCCGGCTTTCTTCAAACTCACCGAATCTGCAAAACATTCCGATCCGTACCCCGCAAGGCCGCGAAGTACGCCGGGCGTTTGTGCCGACACCCGGTAACCTGCTGATGGCTGCTGATTATGTGCAGATCGAACTACGGATTCTCGCCCACATGAGTGGCGACAAAAACCTCATCAAAGCTTTTGAAGAGAAGCAGGATGTACACACCACTACGGCTGCGCTGGTATTCAAGGTGCCGATTGAAGAAGTGACGCGCGACCAGCGGCGGAAAGCTAAAGAAGTGAATTACGGCATTCCTTATGGCATCTCGAGCTTTGGATTGGCCCAGCGGCTTCGTTGTCCGTTTAATGAAGCGAAGGAGTTGATTGAGCAGTATCAGAAAACCTATCCTTCGGTATCCCAATTTTTGGCCCGGCAAGTAGAGGACGCCCGTGAAAAGGGATATGCGGAGACATTGCTTGGCCGCCGGCGCTATGTGCCGGCCATCAATGCCCGTAACCGCAATGAACGCTCTGCAGCAGAGCGCATTTCTGTGAACATGCCTATTCAAGGCACACAGGCAGACATGATCAAAATTGCGATGGTTCGAATCCAGCGCCGGCTGCAAACAGAAGGCCTTGAGAGCAAAATGATTTTGCAGGTACACGATGAGCTTGTTTTCTCAGTACCAGAGGCAGAAGTTGATCGTTTAAAGCCCCTGGTGTTGGAGGAAATGATCCAGGCGCTTCCGCTTGATGTGCCCATTGAGGTAGACTTGAACGTCGCAGACAACTGGCTAGATGCGCACTAAGCATTTGTAGGTGCCTGTATGATGCTGGTTATATTTATCAAACCCTGTGTATAACAGGGAAATCAGGCACTAAAGGAGTACGTTGCGTTGGAACGGGATCGAAAGGCAGAACACATTGCACTGGCGCTGGAGCAGAAGCAGGCGTCCGGCCGCAATTATTTTGATGATTACGTCATCGATCATTGTGCATTGCCCGAGATCGATATGGATGCCGTCAACCTGTCCACTGCGTTTCTCGGCAAACAGCTCAAATCGCCTTTATTGATTTCTTGTATGACGGGTGGCACCGATTCTGCGCGCAAAATCAACGAAAATCTCGCCATCGCTGCCGAGCAGATGGGTATTGCATTGGGCGTGGGCTCTCAAAGGAAGGCGCTGGAATCTCCTGAGCAAGCTTATACCTTTGAGATCCGTTCACTTGCGCCAACCGTTCCCATTCTGGCAAACCTTGGTGCAGTACAATTGAACTACGGGTTTGGACTTGAAGCGTGTGAGGAAGCTGTTGCGATGGTAAACGCAGACGCCCTCGTGTTTCACCTTAATCCACTTCAGGAAGCGATTCAACCTGAAGGGCAGCGCAATTTTACGGGTTTGCTGGATAAAATGGGGGAGATAGCTGGAAAGTTGTCGGTCCCGGTGATTGTAAAAGAAGTTGGAAGCGGCATTTCGGGTGCGCTGGCAGCAAAGTTGGTGGCTGCCGGGATCAAAATTATTGACACTGCCGGCGTGGGGGGGACGAGTTGGGCCCGTATCGAAGCGGCTCGGGCAAAGGCACCTGACCTTGACGCGCAATTTGTTCACTGGGGTATTCCAACGCCTGATTCGATCCGGCAATGCAAAGCCACACCCGGGGCATCCGTTATTGCAAGTGGTGGTGTGCGTACAGGCCTTGATGTTGCGAAGGCGATTGTAATGGGCGCAGACCTTGCCGGCATGGCCTCACCCTTTCTTGCACCCGCTATGGATTCAGTTGAAGCTGTGGTAGACACCATCCAGCGCACCAACAAGGCGCTTCGGATTGCCATGTTCTGCGCCGGCGCGGATACCATTTCAGCTTTGCAACACGTAGGGATCAGAAAGGCTGGATGAAGGGCAGTATCTAACCTGCATATGCCATCGTGGGATTATGCGTTTTTGAGGTGTTTTGCTGCTTGCCGCCATTCTCAAGCTTGCAGATGAAGGGAAATTTCAGTTATCAGATCAGTTTAGCACGTTTTTCCCCAAGGTGCCGGCAGACAAAGCCATCATCACGGTGGCGCACCTCCTGACAGGGCAATCGGGGCTCCCCAATTTTCACCACCGGGCGGATGTGGATGAAAATTTTGACTTAAGCTGGATCGACCGTGAAGAAGCCTTGCGACGCCTTTTTGAGCAACCTCTGCTGTTTGAGCCCGGGGCTTCACGCACGCACTCGCATGCTGCTTTTGTGTTGCTCGCGGCGGTTGTAGAAAAGGTCACCGGGCAATCGTACGCCGCGTACCTGGATACTACCTTTTTCACTCCGCTTGGGATGCAGCATACAGGGTTTTATGGTGACGACAGTGGCATTGCAGCGTCCGCTATGGCGGTTGGGTATGGCAGTAGCCGTGTTGGTATAAAAAATACGCCGCACCACTGGGGCTCCACATCCTGGTTGATTATGGATAGTGGGGGAATGGTGTCTACCATAGACGATTTGCATACCTGGATCGAGGCCACCCATGCCGGCTCGTTTTTTTCTGAAGAGGCGATGGCTTATTACGGCAAAACCCTGAAAGGCGGTGGTATCAGCGACCGAGGATTTCTGGTACTCCTGTACCATGATGCAGGCGATACGCTCATCTATATGACCAATACGCATGAAGAAGAAGGCGATCGATCTATGGTGCTCGGAGATGCGTTAATGGCTTTGGTGGAGGATGCTCAGGAATAATGATAAGGGGGGAATTCCCATCTAACTGCATAAGCGTATTGGATTATGTCTCTTTTTGTCAATCGATCCAACCCTATCGACTGACGCGGATGAGCGTATCCTGATTATGTGCGCGCAAAAGCGCATGCATTACACTGTCTGAGACGCCCTGTGGAAACCGCGTCAACAAGTTAATTTGGCCACCTGCAAGGCCGGTAATTCTAGATCGAACGGTTTCAGGCTGGTACTTTTTTCGGAAGATGAGCTTCTTCCCGCTGAAGGAGTAAGACAGCAGCGCGTTGTAATCAATAAGCGCAATCTTGTCGCGCACCAAAACGAGGACACCATCTTCCTGTAAAGCGAGAAGTTCGTGGGTAAGCCGCTGGTTTCTGATTTTGCCTAAAGCTTTACTCTTGATCCCCATTTTTAACTTCAATTCAGCACTTGGTCCGCGCGCGCTGAGATAGGGTGATTCAGGCGTGCCAATTGTGCAAGCTGTACACAGGAGCATGAGCCCCAGAAAGCCATATCTCGGAAATGTTACCTGCATCAATCGCCGTCGGGTGTGCCGTCAAAAGAAGAAAATGCACTCGCTACCGCAATTACTTTAAGTGTGGCTGCAACTGCTACACCAATCAATGTGAAACTGAGTGCAGTCATTGTAGCGCTCTCAGTCTTACTGACAGTTGAAGTGGTGTAGGATATAGTATTCAGTTGATTGCGAGGGTAACCGGCTACAGGCAAACTGCCCTTTTCTAGGTTGAGGCCGTAAAGCTGGCCATTGCCTATCAACGAGTCTGGAGAAAGGTAGGCGCCTTCTGGAAAAAGCAATACCTTTCCATCTTTTGTATGGGCACGCAGTCCATGTTGTATTTCCCTGGTACTGGTGTCTTCAAGCTGCGCAATTTCCGCATTGTACACGCGACATCCACTCGAAAACAGCAGCATGCTGAACAGCATCAGGAAGGTGATTGGTCGCTTTAAGGCATCGTGCATGCGTTGTCGAAATGCTGAGGTGTGAACTTTATTTATCTTGCATAGCCCCTCATCATGTAGAATGATCCAGCCAGTCAATGAATGTGTTCGATGATGATCATTTTTGAGGATTCTCCCCACAATGTGCATGTTTTTTTGACGCGAGCCAGGCCGGCAAACAAGTAGAACAACTTCCTGCCTGGTATCCGGAAATGACGTATGTGTCCTCGTTTTTTGTAGCCAAAGCGCTGTTGTTGGGTCCAATTGAAGCGTTATCTTATTTACCTAAGTATTGGCTTATCTCCCTTTTGACCCACATGTAAGCTGTTTACATCTGTTGGCCGCCCATTTGCCATATTTGTCTGGAGGGATTCCCGTGTATCCATCTCGTTTCTTGTCGCTACCACGCACCGTGGTGCAGTACCTCAGCATGCTTTTTTTGCTGCTGGCGCCAATCAAAATTCTGTCAGCACAATCCACAAATGTACCAGCAGATTCTCTCTTGTTATGGACTTTTGATGGTTGTGATACCGCACAAGATCCATCAACCATGACACCCGATTTACTTGCTGACGGAGGGTGTCTGGCTGTCTCTGGAACGCATCCGTACAACGGGTTAGATGAATTTTCCTGTGACGAAAGAAATGGCGGTCAGGTTGTGTGTTTCCCCGGGCGAACAGACCCGTTTCCACGCGATGAAGTGTTCTTCGAGGGAGACGAAGAAACGATTGCTTTTTCCGTAACCATGACGCCAGCAGCGGGCAAGACGGGCTATTTATCTGCGCTGGAATTGGACATAACCAGCAACTACAACGACATCGGTTCTACCTCTGAGGGATGGGCCATCCGGGTCCTGGTAGGAGAGCAGGAGATTTACCGCGCAATTGATTTGAGCGTGGAACGCGATTTTTGGGAATTGAATGCCGTCGATTTTTCAAGCCTCGAAGCCTTTCAGTTTACAGAGACCACAACCTTCCGGTTTGAAATTCTCGGCTACGGCTTCATCGAAAACAACAACCTGCATTTCGACAATATGGTTGTCCGAGGGGGATGTATTGATTCGACGATTATTTTTCCTGAGGGTGATCTTGCGCTAAAACATTTGCTGGATAACCGGGGCAAAACGGTGTTTGAATCTGGCGAATTGGTTCGTTTCCTCGTGCGTGCACACAACCAGGGCGAGGCGCCTGTAACAGACGTTACCCTGATTAACTACCTGCCTGCCGGCTGGACGCCTGCACAACGCAGCTATGACTATGGATGGGTTGATACCACCGACTTGAATGGTGACCCGGCGCTCAGCCTGACTTCCGATTATGTGATTCAACCAGGCGCTACAAAAACGCACCCGCTATTCCTTGTTGCACCTACACCTGACTTGTCACTCACCTATACCATCCCCGCTGAAATTGTGCAGGCCTTTGATCTCGAAGAAAGAGAAATCCAGGATTTAGATTCAACGCCGGACATCAATCCTGGCAATGACTTTAGCGTTGACAATGTGATTGACAACGCTAGTGGGGACGAGGATGACTACGATTTTACACGGTTGCTGGTCCTTGTTTCAGAAAACCTGAATCAGGACCTTGCGGCGGATGTGCTGCACACGGGGCAAGAGACGCCGGAAGTTTATGCGCTTCACGAAGGATATCCAAATCCTTTTAATCCAGTTACAACATTGTCGTACCAGGTGCCGGAAGAGGTACATGTACAACTGGCTGTGTACGATCTACAGGGCAGGATGGTAGACTTGCTGGTAGATAAAACCGTGGCTGCCGGCAGGTATGAAGTCACGTTTGAGGCCAATCACCTGGCAAGTGGTGTCTATTTCTACACGATGCAGGCGGGTACACAACAATTTACGCGTACACTCTTGTTGACGAAGTAAAAGAGTGGCGGCTTAGATACTGGTTGGCGATCAAGAAACCATGTTGAGTGGTGTGGTTGCCTGTTGTATTGTGCTGTTGATTGGCAGGGTAAACCAGAACGATGCACCCTGACCCGGTACACTGTCGACACCTACTTCACCGCCATGCAATTCAACAAGTGATTTGACGATGAAAAGGCCAAGGCCGGTGGAGTGTTCGCCGGCAGTTGGTTTGGCGCTCAACCGCTGCATTTTACCAAAAACCTTTTCTCTGTCAGTTGCCGTAAGTCCGGGGCCTTCATCGCGTACCGATATTTTAATCATGCGAGATGCGATGTCGTAGGGCGGGATGACGGTTGTTTTTTCTACCCAGATATTGGTCCCTTCAGGACTGTACTTGATGGCATTTGATAGATAATTGTCAATTACGCGCTGAATTGACACCACGTCTACATCTCCATAAGCTGCTTCTGATGTGTCGAAGTGGAGGGTGATCTGCTTTTCGTTTGCCTGGACGTCGTTCCATCGCAGCACCGTGGTAATGAGATCATTCAGCGACGCAGATTCTTTTGTTAACTCAATCTCTTCGCCTTGCCTGTGCTTGTCGAGCAATTCCTTGACGATGTGCAGCATGCGCTCAGCTTCATCGCGCAGCAAGGGCAGATTCTCCGTTACACTTGCGTGTGCTGCTTGCGCGCCGGCTTTGCTGTCGTAAAGGACCATCTCAGCCAATCCTATGATACCCCCAAGCGGATTCTTCAGGTCGTGTGCCGTGATGCCCAAAATTTCTGTATTCGCCTCCAGGGCCTTGCGTAAGCGATCAGATCGGTTTTCGAGCTTGTTATTGAGTGCTTCAAGTTGCTGGTACGCTTTCTTTACCTTCTTCAGTGTAGTCTGATTGAGGTTGTAGAATGCCATCACGCAGGAGGTCAAGAACAACAACGCGCCAACAAGGATGCCGTAGCGTGTGCCGGAGAGTGGCGTAGGAGGTGTTTGATAAAAAAGGACTGTCAACGCGCAAAGGGTTGCGCCGGTAAGGATAAGGCCTCCGCGTCGCCTGGCCATGATGAACCCAATAGATGGAATAGCGAGCAATATGGGGATATACAGGGAGTTGAGGCCATAACCCTGCAATGCTGCGCGGGTGAGTGTAAATACTGGAATCAGAGTAAAAGCAATGGCAACCCGCTGATGGTGGCCGGTGCGTTTGATGAGCCAAAGGCAAAGGATACAAAAGCAGCTAAACGTAAACGTGATGGCTGCGTATTCGTAGGCTCCCCGGAGGAAATCCAATGCCAGCAAGATGAGGTTGAGAGGAATGGCAATGAGCAGTATTGCTGTAACGAGCCGCGCCTGAAAGCGATTGACTGAAGGGCCATGGACGATCCATGCCGGAAGGAATCGGTCGAGCCAGGGGAGTGCTGCTTTGGGGAAACGGGGCATAGGTATGCAGAAAACGCGTCGATACAGTCATCAAAAGTATCGACGCGTTGCAGGATTAATTTAAGCTTGTCCTGTTTCTGTAGCGCTGTAAGCGTTATACCTTACTTTCCCGGGACCGGGCCGCGAACTTCTTGCGGCATAATGCCCGTGACGCCACATCCGGCCTCAGCAGGGAAACACGTAATAATATTTACCACGTATTGAAGGATCAGGGCTGCATCATAGGCTGAGACCTCGCCATTGCCAGAGACATCGCCGAGGCCCAATGCGTTGGCATCCAATGGAATTTGGCCTACAGCGTGACTAAGTACTTGAGATGCATCCAGCGCGGATACGGTGCCATTAAGCGAGACGTCGCCCCAAATGATGCCGTCGCCTGTCTCTGAGCCACCGTGGAAGAAGGCGCTGGCCGGAATAGGTGCTTTGCTGATATTGGGGCCGGCCCAACTGGCTGTCATGGCATGATCGCCGGACCGTTCAAAATAGGTGACAGTAATCGCATGTTTGCCGGCTTTTAGTCCGATGCTGCCACTCCGTTCTTGCACCGATTGAATGCTGTCGTTGTCTACCACCATTACGTCTCCGATAAAGAGCTGACTGCCATCGTCTGAAGCGGTGTAGAACGTGTAGGTCCCATCGGTTGGCGCATCAACAAAGCCCTGGTAGCGGAATAGAAACTCGTCTTCACGCTGGTTCATGGAGATGTCTACGACGGGGGTTGTGCCGGTTGTGATCGGTGTCAGGGCATTAAAGTCTGGTAAGAAGTTGTGAAAGCCTTCATAGTACTCGTACAACAGGCCAGGCGCGGCACCTAACGGATTTTCGGGTTCGCGCAGGGCAGAGGAGCGGTACGTAGCAGTTACAGACGCGTCAAAGGAAGGGACCGTAAATGTGGTTTGTGGCGAAAATGCATTATCGATGTATTGTGTACTGCCGGTCCACTGGTCAAACACTTCGTCTTCACCGGCTGAATTAGCTGCGATATTTACGATGGTGCCAGTTGGATAAATACCGCCCCCTGTGCCGTTGTTGATAGTGACCGTATACACGCCACCGCCACCGCCGCCATCACCTCCGTCGCCGCCATCACCTCCGTCGCCACCATCACCTCCGTCACCGCCTTCCCGGGCGGATTCTGGAGAGTTACGGTTCTCCGGGTCAGGGGTGCCTTCTTTGTAAATATGGATACGGTCAACCCGCAGGTTGTATGAACGACCAGACAGGTAGAGGGTGTTCTCGCCGGCTGGGATATCGTAGAGTGGCGGTTCAAATACGCCGCCGCTGGGCTCCAGTGTGGTATGATAGGTAAATCCGTCTGCGATATAGGTGCTCGGATGCACCGCTTTTACGAACGTACCATTTTCGTTCATTTTCATCCAGCAGTCATTCCACTGGTCACCTGCTGGTGCACCGAGGTGTGACATGCGGAGCTTCACGTAATACCGGCCGGCTGTGTTTACCTTGAACGGAATTGCGATGGTACCATTGCCCGGGGTTCCGAAGAAGTCTGGGCCGTCCCAGCGCATGTAGCCCGCGCCGGTGAAGTCAGCGTCACTACTCTCAACAACCCAGTCACCGGTCAAGTCGATATTCTCGGCCTCGACAACAACAAGGCCGTTGTTTTCCAACCAGGCGCCGCCTTGTGCAAAGACTTGTTGATTAAACAGGATCTGCTGCGTAAAAAAGAAGAAGGTTACAAAAGCCAGTCTATAAATGAGCCTCAGGCTGAGTACTGGGCGGGCTGCGGGGATGCGGGAGCTAATCATAAGTGCGAGAGGGGTTCCTATTAGAGTAAAATGCTCGTTTAAAGTGCGATACAGGTACTATGGGTCGGGATTTGCGGGGTGCTTTGGCGTATGGCTGTGCGCCATGCGTTTGGAGCTGAAAAGTGCTGTTATACCCGCATTTTGTCGAATAAGTAGTTTCTTTATTGCTTATTTTAGCTCGCTATTCAAGGATAGTGCCAGTGACTTTGGCCTGCGCAAATATGCGCCAAAAGCGCATGCCCCGGTGCGCCGCAATGGATCGCGAGCTACTGATGTTTGGGCACCAGGCGGGCAAGAAAAAAGAGCAGGCCAACCGGGAAACTGGGATCCCTACGTGCGGTTAGAACCTTTGACCCAGCAACAATTCAGCGTGAGCATGAGCACAATACCAGCGGTATACCCAGACACATTTACATTCAATGAGGTTTTGGGGGGGATAGAGCACTACGAGCACAAGAAGAATGGCCTGCAGGTCTTGTTGTTGCAGCAGACAGCTGCACCCGTTGTGACCTTTATGGTTACTTATCATGTAGGAAGCCGGCACGAAGCCACGGGCCTCACGGGGGCAACGCATTTCCTCGAGCATTTAATGTTTAAAGGAACCGAGAAGTACAACAAACAGGCGAAAACTTCGGTTTTTAATGTGTTGCAACGGGTGGGTGCGCAAATGAATGCAACAACCTGGGTTGATCGGACCAACTACTATGCGTTGCTGCCCAGGGAGCACCTCGCGCTCGCAATCGACATTGAAGCAGATCGCATGCGAGGAGCCCGTATTGCGGAAGATGACCTGGAAAGCGAACGGACCGTGATTCTCAATGAGTTTGATCGGGGTGAAAACGAGCCGATCAGAAAACTGTACCAGGATGTGTGGAGTGCTGCTTATGTGGCCCATCCTTACCATCACCCGACGATTGGCTGGCGATCAGATATCGAATTTGCCACATCCAAAGGCCTGCGACACTTTTACGATACCTACTATTGGCCGGATAACGCCACCGTTTCTATTATTGGTGATTTTGAGCGTGATGATGCGTTGAAGCTCGTTGAGCAACACTTTGGCGCCATTTCCCGCGCGCCACATCCGATCCCTGATGTAAAGGTTGCTGAGCCTGCGCAACTGGGAGAGCGCCGTATTTCAGTAAACCGTGCAGGAGAATTGGGGGCTTTGATGCTGGCATACAAAGCGCCGGCCGGCCTCAATAAGGATGCTGATGCGCTCGATGTGCTGTCGATCATCCTTGCTACTGGCAAGAGCAGCCGGTTCTACCGGGCCCTTACTGACACTGGGCTTACCACGAGCACGTTTGCTTCTGCTTCCCGCTTCCGCGACCCGGGACTGTTTACCATTTATGGTTTTCTGGCGCCTGAAGTGGCACACCAGACTGTCGAAGACGCTATAAAAGCCGTTTTGCAAGAATTACAAGACGATGGAGTCACAACACAGGAGCTGAATCGCGCAAAAAATCTCCTTAAAGCGCAAGAAGCCTTTGGGCGTGATGGGTCGTATGCCATTGCCTCACAACTGAATGAAGCCATAGCGGCAGGGGATTGGCGCCTCTATGCCCGCTACCTCTCGCGTATAGAAGCCGTCACAACAGATGACGTCCAGCGCGTGGCCCAATCTTATCTAAAGCAAACCCAGTCTACAGTCGGCTGGTATATACCTTCCTGATCACAGCATCCTCCCTAATTTTCCATTTAAGACCCTGATCCATGCAGACTACGGTAGAGCAAAAAACATTTGAGCAGCGCATCAGAGAAGTGCAGATAGGCCAGTGCCGGTTGTTGATGCTGCGGAGTGAAGTTGAAAATGTAGTTTCCTGGCAGGGCTCGTTTTTTACTTACCCGGATTTTGCTGCCGGCGAAGAGTTAATGCAAAGCCTTGTTGTTTCGTTGCTCGACAAAGGCACCGTCCATCGCGACAAGTTTGCCATTGCTGATGTGCTTGAGAATAAAGGCGCGGAAGTGCGGTTCCAGCAACGGGGTATCCGCGTTGGTTTTTCGGGACAGGCGTTGTGGCAGGATTTTGAGTCGGTTTTTGAGGTGTTTGCTGAACAACTCTTTGCTCCCAAAATGGCAAGCGACGAGTTTGAGAAGTCGCGTATGCGCATTACCGCAGCAATCCAGCGTAATCGAGACCGTACGGGCGTACGGGCCAGCGAATCTTTGCGCGATATGTTTTACGATGACGCCCATCCCAACTATTCATTTCCTGCTGATGACGAAATGCAGGCATTGCAAAACATCAGCGTTGACGACCTGAAATCGTACCATGCAAACCATTTTGGTTCTAACGGTTGCGTGCTGGTGGTTGTAGGCGATATCGACATGGATGTGGTAGAGCAAACGGTAACCCGGCATTTTTCTGACTGGCAGAAACACAGCGTTGCGCCAGCATTTGCAACCGGCGCGCGTGCAGGCACCCCACAAGCAGTGCATGTGCCGATGGCCGACAAGTTTAATCTTGATGTGAAAATGGGGCACCCTATTGCGTTGCGTAGGGGAGATGCAGACTTTACGGCGCTCTATTTGGGGAATTTTATGCTAGGCGGGAATTTCTCGTCGCGCCTGATGGACATCATTCGGGATGAAATGGGACTGACCTATGGCGTGGGATCAAGTTTGCCGGGGGTAAGCAAGTACTACGACGGACACTGGCAAATCAGCATCACACTGAGCCAGGACAAACTGGAGGAAGGTATTGCAGCAACACAAAAGTTGGTTGCGCAATTTGTTGAGGAAGGGGTGTCAGCTGAAGAGGTCGAAGAGAAAAAGACCACCATCACAGGCACATACAAAGTGCAAATGGGCACTACACGTGGGCTGGCGAGCACAATATTGCGGAGCCTGGAACGCGGGTTTGATAAAAAGCGACTCGACAATTTCCCTGACGAAGTGCATGCATTAACGACAGATGATATCAACCGCGTGCTTCGCAAACATTTGAAGCCGGCCAACCTCTGTGTCGTTTCTGCCGGCACCAGGTCAGAAGATGGTGCCTGATTCAAACAGTTGGAGACGCTGCTAGGCGTCAGGCATAACGACAGACAAGACGAAATACAGGATAACGCTCGGGACCACACCTGTCATGAACCCAAGGATGACGTATCCTACGCGGGCAAGGGTAGGGTCGATATCAAAATGGTCCGCGATGCCACCACATACACCGGCGATCATACGGTTGTAAGACGATTTAGTCAGTTTGCTCATGTATCCTAGCTATCTCTAATGATCGTAATGCGTTCTTCTTTGGAAGAAGACGATGTAGCGTCTTCTTTCGGCATGATCATTCCGAGGATAATGTAAGAAAGGAAGAAGGGGCCACCTGATGCGATGGTGCCAACAACAAAGGCAATGCGCACCAGAGTAGGGTCGATGTTGAAATACTCAGCAATCCCAGAAGCAACGCCGCTGACTTTTTTGTCGCGCGATTTGCGCAGTTTGCGTTTGGGACCGTTATAGGCCTTTTTCTCAACTTTAACTTTTGCTTTCTTCGCTTTCAGATCAACCTTTACTTTCCGGGTTGTTTTCTTCTTCGGGCGCCAGGAAAGGGCGCCGAAGCCCAGAAGAATGATCAAAATGCCGGCTACAACAGGCATTGCAGCAGCAATGTCAGCAACACTTGGCAGGCCGAGGCCGAGGCCCATTTCCTGTAGGATGTAGACAATACCAACTAGAATCATGGAAAGGCCAGCCATAGTTGGCAGATTCCATATCCCACTTTCCTTGGATTGCTCATCCTCAAAAAGAATACTTTCCAACTCTTCATCAGAAAGTGATTCCAGGTCCAGGTTCAGGTTGTCATCTTCAAATTCAAATGAAGACAACTCCTCCTCAACTCGTTTTCGTGTGCGTGTTCTCATGTTGCTTGTTTCCGGTAGCTTGAGAAGCGTACGGGGTTTGTGGCGTCAGGTTACAATACAGCAGTTACAGTAAAGCGTATGATGCAGCAGTTGTCGACCGGCCAAAACGGTAAAGGCACCCAGCAGAGTACTACTAAGGGGTGATGCTAAAAAGCGTTCAGGCAGTCAGGCCACGTTGGGCATCTGGGGGAGGCAAGCGCATTACCTCCTTCTCTGTAACAATGATATCGACCGGGATATCATGAGGCAAAGCCGGCACGGCTTCAAGGAGGCCGTAACTGGGCAGGGGGCATATAAATGGGCAATTACACTTGGCCAGGAACGCGTCATAAAAGCCTTTGCCGTAACCCAGGCGATGTCCGTGTAGGTCTACGCCGAGTGCAGGGACGATGACAGCGTCCAATTGCGCCGGGTCAACAGAGGCCCCATATACAGGTTCCTTTATTCCCCAACGATTTGTTTTCAGGTTGGTTTCTGTGTCATAGCTGCGGTGCGCCATCTGTGGCGGGTCCTCAAAAGAAATGACAACGGGCAACACAACCTGTTTCCCTTCTTGCTTCAAGAATTTAATCAAATTTATGGTATCCAATTCCCTTTTTTCGAGGATGGGCCAGAAACAGTGCACTGTGCCGGCATCTTTCAGTTCAGGCAGCACAGCCATTTGTGCCATAATGGCTTCATTTATGCGATTAAAAGTTGCAACTGACAATGCTTTCCGGTGCGCGATCAATTGCTTTCTAATGGGTTTTTTAGGATCCACGGATATATATGTGTGAAAAAACCGCCAGATCTTCATCTTTATATAGAACGAAGTTGGGGGTAGGGCGTTTGAGGATAAATTTTTTTCGGGGTAAATTAGCTATTCTGCCCCAGAAAATACGAATTGAGGAATTGCAGGGGTTTGAACCCTGTTTCGCGAAAGGTTGAACCGTGGGATCCTATGTTTGAGAATCTGACAGACAAGCTTGAAGGTGCGCTTAAGTCCATTAGCGGGCAGGCGCGCATAAACGAACTCAACATCGCTGAGACGATGCGTGAGATTCGGCGCGCATTGCTGGATGCAGATGTCAACTACCAGGTGGCCAAGGAGTTCACTGACAACGTGAAGAACAAGGTGCTGGGCGGCGAAGTGCTCAACGCGGTTTCTCCGGGGCAGCAGCTTGTGAAAATTGTGTACGATGAACTGGTGCATTTCCTCGGGGAAGAGCAGGTTGATGTACAAATGGCGGCCAAGCCGCCTACCATTATTCTTGTTGCCGGGTTGCAAGGTTCAGGTAAAACAACCTTTTGTGGAAAGCTTGCGCTGTACTTCAAGGGTAAAGGCTTGTCACCTATGCTTGCAGCAGCTGATGTATATCGGCCGGCGGCAGTAGACCAGCTCAAAACACTCGCCAACTCCATCGACGTGCCCGTACACGCGGTTGTGGAGAATGGCACGGTAGTACAAGATGCTGTGCGTGTGGCCCGTGAAGCGGTTGCCGAAGCCCGGAAGAACGCTAGGAACGTACTGATTATTGACACCGCCGGTCGAATGCACGTCGATGACGCGATGATGGCCGAGGTGGAGAACATAAAGAAAGCGGTTGACCCGACAGAGATCCTGTTTGTTGTGGATAGCATGACAGGGCAGGACGCGGTCAATACAGCGCTTGAGTTTAATAAACGGCTCAACTACGACGGGGTTATCCTGACAAAGCTGGATGGTGATACGCGTGGTGGAGCTGCGCTATCGATCCGCTCGGTAGTTAACAAGCCTATCAAATTTGCTTCAACTGGTGAAAAGCTCGATGCCCTCACCCCATTTTATCCTGCGCGTATGGCGCAGCGAATTTTGGGGATGGGGGATGTGGTTTCTTTTGTAGAGAAAGCACAAGAGCAGTTTGATCAAAAGCAGGCTGAAAAGCTGCAAAGCAAAATTCGCTCGGAAGACTTCGACCTGGAAGACTTTTATGAGCAGTTGCAGCGCATCAAAAGCATGGGGTCACTCAAAGATCTTTTGGGCATGATTCCAGGTGTCGGCCGGCAGATTCGCGACCTTGATATCGACGATGATGCCTTCAAGCATATTGAAGCTATGATTAGTTCTATGACAGCTGAGGAACGAAAGCGTCCTGAGTTGTTAAATGGCAGTCGACGTCGCCGCATCGCCAAGGGCAGTGGGGTAGAGGTTCGCGATGTAAACCAGCTGATCAAGCAGTTTCGCGAAATGAAGAAAATGATGAAGACGATGTCAAAGCTGATGGGGAAAGGACGATCGGTTGATATGTCCAGCCTCATGGGTGGAAGAATGTAGAGGAGTAAGCAGAAACGTAGCAATAACAATTAGACCAACACACTTAGGTAAAAAGTGGCAGTTAAACTCAGATTACGCCGAATGGGGCGCAAAAAACGTCCAGTTTACGCTGTAGTAGCAGCAGACACACGTAGCCCTCGCGACGGCCGGTACATTGAAGACCTTGGCCGTTATTACGCAGTTGAAGAACCTGCACGGATTGTCCTCCAGGAAGATCGCGTGTTGTATTGGTTGCAGCAGGGTGCACAGCCGTCTGATACGGTAAGAAGCCTGCTGAAAGACCGCGGACTTATGCTTGCGCTGCATTTGCATCGTAAAGGCAAAGACGAAGAAGAAATTAAGGCTCAGGTAGCATCTTTCCTCGAAAACAGGACAGATCGCAAGCCGAAGAAGAGCACCGCGGCTGATCGCCAGCGTGCTTTGTTGGAAGCTGAAGCCGTTGCTGCTAAGAAAGCAGAAGCAGATGATGCTAAAGCGAAAGCTGAAGCAGAAGCACAGGCTAAAGCAGACGCAGAAGCTGCCAAAGCCAAAGCTGAAGAAGCGCGCGAAAAAGAGCAGGAAGCCGCAGCTGAAGTAGCCAAAGAAGCGCAGGCTGAAGCCAATGAAGCGCAGGCTGCCAAAGACGCTGAAGCACCTGCTGCTGAAGAAGCACCTGCTGCAGAAGCCGAAGCTGCACCAGAAGCTGCTGCTGAAGAAGCACCAGCCGAAGAAGCACCTGCTGCTGAAGCTGAAGCCGCACCGGAAGCTGCTGCTGAAGAAGCGCCAGCCGAAGAAGCGCCTGCTGCAGATGACGCTGCTGAGAAAAAAGAAGACGCATAACCCAGCATAACAATCCTGTCCATTTGTAGATATCAGCGATATGGCTGCAGCAGATGAACAGGATTTGTTGATGATAGGGCGCGTGATTCGCAGTCACGGTGTTATTGGTGAAGTAAAAGTGCTGCCCGAGTCAGATGACCCGGAACGCTTGCTTGACCTGTCCGAAGTGTTCATTGGTAAAGATGAAACAGCCGCGTTGCCTTTTGAGGTGACGCAGGCCCGTTTTCAGCAAACAAAGAAGGGCCTCGTGATCCTTATGTCGTTCGCCGGCGTAAAGGGCCGCGACGCAGCGGATGCATTACGGCATCAATTTGTTTTTGCTACAAAAAACGAATTGCCGCCCCTTGAGGACGGCGAGTTCTATCTGCATGAACTCATCGGTAGTCATGTAGAGACGAATGAAGGAGAAGCAGTTGGCACCCTCAAAGAAATTCTTGAGTTGCCGGCTTACAATCTGTACGTCGTACAGCGACCTGGACAGAAGGACGCAATGATTCCTGCTGTGCCAGCGTTCATTGAAACCATTGATGTTGAAGCCCAACGCATTGTCATTCAGCCCATTGAAGGGCTGCTTGATATATAATCACAGGTAGATCCCCGTGCGCATTGACGTTGTAACGGCGTTGCCAGGTATAGTAGAAGGGCCGCTTGCACACAGTATTATTCTGCGTGCACAGAAGGCCGGACTGGTAGAAATTAACGTCTACGACATTCGTGCTTACGCAACAGGGAAACACCGGCAAATAGACGACTACCCGTACGGTGGTGGTGCCGGCATGGTGATGAAGCCTGAGCCGATTTTTGCCTGCATTGAAGAAATTCAGGATGCAGCAATCGAACGCGGCCACCCGGTCGATGAGGTGATTTTCCTCACGCCCGACGGCGAGACCTTCACCCAGCCTATTGCCAACGAATTGTCGCTAAAAAAGCATGTGGTACTGCTCGCGGGCCATTATAAAGGCATCGATCAGCGGGTGCGTGATGTGCTGGTGACGAGAGAGATCTCAGTTGGCGATTATGTGCTCAGTGGGGGGGAACTCCCTGCGCTTGTGCTGGTAGATGCGCTGGTTCGGCTTGTCCCAGGTGTACTGGGGGATGCAGCTTCGGCGCTTTCTGATTCTTTTCAGGATAACCTGTTAGGTGCCCCCGTCTATACGCGGCCTGCTTCATTCAGAGAAATGGAGGTGCCGCGCGTTTTATTGTCGGGAAATCACACCGCCATCAGTACCTGGCGTGAAACGCAGCGCGAAGAAAAAACGCGCATCCGCCGGCCGGATATGCTTGACGATAAAAAAGCTTGACATCAATAGATGCTGGTTCCAGTTTGCCCTAAAGGCAAGCTGTTACGATCACCTTGAAACTTGAAACATATTTTATAAAGAGGTAGCCATGGCCAACGACATTATGGGAATTATTGAAGCAACGCAGCTGCGTGACGATATCCCTGAATTCGATCCTGGCGATACAGTTAACGTACACGTTCGCGTAGTCGAAGGGGAGAAGGAGCGCATCCAGCAGTTCCAGGGTGTCGTAATCGGCGTCCAGGGTGAAGGATCACGCAAAACGTTCACCGTCCGTAAAATCTCAAACGGTGTTGGCGTAGAACGTGTTTTTCCTCTTCACTCGCCAAAGGTTGCTAAAATTGAGCGCGTACGCCGTGGCATCGTTCGCCGCGCCAAGCTCTATTATCTCCGCAACCTCCGTGGTAAAGCCGCCCGTATTAAAGAAAACATGGCCCGCCGGTAACATCCGGCAGGGGTAATCCCATACCAGAATCATGCGTATTGCTGTTTGGGATGAACCGGCCCTTGATTTCTTCGCCAGAGCTGCAGAAGAGCTGGCAGGCCACCATGACCTGACCATTCAGCGCACATCCCGACGTCAGCTTCGGGATTTGCTGATTGGGGGATCGGTTGACATCGCGTTGCTTCCCACCTTGTCCGTATTTCTGGACCGCGAGCTTGTTGATGTATTGCCGGCCGTTGCCATATCGTCCTGGAATTATCCTTTCCTCAAATTGAACCTGCAACAGGGTATGGGGGAGGCTGTTCAGGAAATCTGGATTGATCCCAACCTTGCACAGGAAGCCCTTGTCACCAAAGTTGTCCTGAAGGAGCATTACAATATGTCGCCTTCTTTCAGGCCTTTTGAAGGTGACCTGTTTTCTGCTGCCCAAAGCCGTGATCTCGGCGCAACCCTCTTGCAGACCCCACTGGTAGATGCCTCGTTTAAAGGTACCACCATCGATTTGGGGCAAGACTGGTACGAGCTCACCCATTACCCAATGGTTTGGGGCCTCTTTGCCATGCGCAATGGGGAGGCAACAGGGCAGGCTGTAAATGTCATCCGTGATATTGCCAGCTATACGGAGCTAAAACGCGAGGAATGGCTGGCATCAATGGACGTCCCCGAAATCTTCCATAAATTCTATCTGGAAGGCCTCCGGTATCGTCTGGATGACCTTGCAACCGCAAGCGTAACGTCGTTTCAAGATTATCTGTATTACAACGACGCGGTTGAAGATATGGCACCGCTGCCCTTTTACGAAGTACCCGACGGCGAAACCGATATGGAAGAAGGACCCCTTCTCTAATCGCATACCGGGATCGTCCGAATATCAGTCCTGATTCCATGAGTGATGGCATCAAAATTATAACATCCAACCGCAAGGCGCGCCATGAGTATCACATCAGCGATACCCTGGAAGTGGGCATTGTTCTGTTGGGAACTGAGGTGAAGTCGTTGCGTGAAGGCAAAGCCAACCTCCAAGAGGCTTATTGCACGTTCACTGAAGGCGAACTCATGCTGATGCAGTGCCACATCGCACCGTTTAAACATGGCGGGCACTATAACCATGATCCGCTTCGCCCCCGGAAACTCCTTTTGCACCGCCGCGAGCTGAAAAAGTGGGATGCTACCGCCCACCAGAAAGGCTTTACGATTGTCCCGCTAAAAATGTATTTCAAAACAGGGCGCGTAAAACTGGAAATTGGCCTCGCCAAAGGTAAAAAACTGTACGACAAACGCTCAGATATTGCCGACCGGGAATCTAAACGTAAACTGGATCGCGTGATGAAAGAAGGACTCCAGTAGCCTGCCCTGCGGTCTTGAAATAGAAGTTCAATCCTCAAACAGTATAAGTTACATGTCAGCTTTCTTACCCGTTGAAGAGCAACTGGCGCATATCAAGCGCGGCGTTGAAGAAATTTTGCCGGAGGCTGCGCTTGTCGACAAGCTCAAAAAGTCGTTTGATTCGGGCAAGCCATTAATTGTTAAGCTGGGATGTGATCCAAGCCGGCCCGACCTGCACCTGGGGCACTCTGTTGTGCTCCGCAAGCTGCGCCAGTTCCAGGATCTCGGCCACCAGGCCATCCTGATTGTTGGCGACTTCACGGGGATGATTGGTGATCCTAGCGGCCGGTCTAAAACCCGTCCGCCGCTCACGCTTGAAGATACGCGTGCGAACGGCCAATCTTATTTTGAGCAGGCCACTAAAATTCTCGATCCTGATAACACGCGTATTGTGTACAACTCGGAGTGGCTGGGCGAAATGAGCTTCCGGGATGTAATCCAATTGGCCGGCAAATACACCGTTGCCCGCATGCTCGAGCGGGATGACTTCGAACGCCGCTACAAAAATGGCGAAGCGATTGGTGTCCATGAGTTTTTGTACCCGCTCGCGCAGGCGCAGGACTCCGTCGCCATTGAATCTGACATTGAGCTCGGTGGTACAGACCAGAAATTCAATTTGCTCGTAGGCCGTTCCATTCAGGAGGCAGCAGGCCTCGATCCGCAAGTCTGCATCACGTTACCGATCCTCGAAGGCACGGATGGCGTAGAGAAAATGTCAAAGTCGCTGGATAATTATATCGGCATTTCTGAGGATCCTGAGCAGATGTACGGTAAAACGCTGTCCATCTCTGATGCCCTCATTTATCGGTATTACGAACTGGCGACCAACGTGCCAACCGCTGAGTTGCCGGCACTAAAAACGTATGCTGAGGGCGATCCGCGAAACGCAAAACACGACCTTGCCTACAAAATTGTAGAAATGTATTACGACAAGGCGACCGCAGATAAAGCGCGTGCCCACTTCGAGAATACTGTGATCAATCGTGGCATTCCAGAAGACATCGATGAGTTTGCCCCTTCACTGGCTGATGGCAACAAGCTGCCGCTGTTTAAATTGCTTTCTGAGGCCGGCCTGGCAAAGTCCAATGGCGAAGCCCGCCGTCTGATTCAACAAAACGCTGTATCCATTGACGGCGAAAAAGTGAGTGACGCCTCA
Organism: Bacteroidota bacterium; assembly: GCA_039111535.1. Taxonomy (NCBI): domain Bacteria; kingdom Pseudomonadati; phylum Bacteroidota; species Bacteroidota bacterium. Next base: position 43,631 of record JBCCIM010000011.1, read on the forward strand.
ACTGAAATCGATGTGCCGGCGCGCGCGCCGTTTATCATCAAAGTAGGCAAGCGGCGCTTTGCACGTATTGTAAGCAAATAAGGATTTACAGCTACCTTCCCTCACCGACTAACCAACGCAGGAGATGACGACAAAAGCAGGATTAGCTACCACGATAAAACTGAGCAACAGTGTAGAGATTCCACGTTTCGGACTGGGCGTGTTCAAAATGGAAGAGGGGAGCGAAGTTAAAGAGGCTATTCGCTGGGCCATTGAAGCTGGATACAAAAGCATTGATACGGCAAAAGTGTATGCCAATGAAGCCGGTGTTGGACAGGCGATCCGCGAATCTGGCGTTGCGCGTGAAGATGTGTTTGTGACCACCAAAGTCTGGAATTCAGACCAGGGATACGACCAGACCATGCGCGCTTACGAGAAAAGCCTCGAAGAACTGGGCCTCTCTTATGTTGATTTGTATCTGGTACATTGGCCAGTGAAAGGCAAATATGTGGATAGCTGGCGCGCGTTAGAGACGTTGTACAACGAAGGCCGTGTGCGGGCAATTGGCGTGAGTAACTTTCTCGTGCACCATTTGAAGGATGTGATGGACGCCGGCACCATTGTGCCTATGGTAAACCAGGTCGAATTCCACCCCCGCTTGCAGCAGCCTGAATTACAATCCTTTTGCAAAGACAACGGTGTACAGTTGGAAGCCTGGAGCCCGATCATGAAAGGCCGTGTGCTCGACATTCCGGAGCTTGTTGCTTTAGGAGAGAAGTATGGCAAAAATGCCGTACAGGTGACGCTGCGTTGGATGTATCAGAAAGACATTGTCTCAATACCCAAGTCGGTGAAGCAGGCGCGTATTGTGTCGAATGCTGATATTTTTGATTTTGAGTTGTCTTCAGAAGACATGCAGCAGGTAGATCTGCTTGACCAGGGCATTCGTGTTGGGCCCGATCCGGATAATTTTGATTTTTAGTGGGGAGTTTGGAGTGTAGCTTTATTGGTGGGTTTCGCCGTGTTTTTGAACCCGTGTATCCATGTCTTCTACAAGTGAAATCAGGTCTTTTTTGTAGGCCATAATCTTGTGCATCATCTCCGGATTGCCTGTAGCCAGGATCTGAAGGGCCAGCAGGCCGGCGTTTTTTGCACCACCAATGGCAACCGTGGCAACGGGCACACCGCCCGGCATCTGGACAATCGACAACAAAGAATCCATTCCTTTCAAATTGCGCGTAGGTACAGGCACACCAATGACAGGCAGCGGTGTGCTTGCTGCAATCATACCGGGCAGATGGGCTGCGCCTCCTGCGCCGGCAATAATGACTTTGAGGCCTCGGGTATGCGCAGCCTCCGCGTACGTTTGCATGGCTTGCGGCGTCCGGTGCGCAGACAAAACCCGCATCTCAAAAGGCACGCCAAATGCAGCCAGTACTTTTGCTGCTTCGTCCATTACGGGCAAGTCTGATTCACTGCCCATGGCAATACCGATTACCGGGTCAGTCTCTGGGGTGCGCATAACAGGTTATTGTGTTTATAGTTGGATTAAAGCAGCAGCTTTCTCAGCCAATTCCCGCACCGTTCTGGCATCTTTACCTGTGGCGGTAACATGCCCCATTTTTCGTTTCGGGCGGACACTGGTTTTGCCATAAATATGTATAGCCATGCCTGGCATTGCCAGTGCTTCTGGAAAGCCTGCTGTCGCCGGATCTGCCTCGCGGTGCCCAAGCACATTGATCATCACGGCTACAGGCTGGCGTAGCGCAGGACTGCCCAGTGGCAGGTCCAGTACGGCGCGCACATGGTTTTCAAACTGTGAAGCATAACAGCCTTCAATGGAGTAGTGGCCGGTGTTGTGCGGTCGCGGGGCAAGTTCATTAATGAGGACGGTCCCGTCTGCAAGCTCAAACAGCTCTACCGCGGTAATGCCAACGCCTTGCACTGCTTCAACAGCTTGCAGGCCAATGGCCGTTGCCCGGGCTGCCGTTGCATCTGATATGGATGCAGGGACCACAACCGCGTGACACCGGTGATCTTTCTGTTCTGTGAACGCAACGGGGTAGACCACGTGTTCTCCACCCGGCCGGCGGGCAATCAGCACAGACAGCTCACGCACAAAAGGTACCCACGCTTCGACCATCAGGCCGGTTTCATCAGCAAGCTCGGGCCACGCCGCTTCCAGTTCTTCAGGATTTTTGACTGTTGCATTGCCGTACCCGTCGTACGAGCCAAGATACCGTTTGAGCAAGACGGGGTAACCAAAATCAGCTGCTTCTCGTTTGGCTTCTTCCAGGGTGCTGCAGCAAGAAAAGGCAGGGACGGGCAGGCCTGCTGCCTGCAAGGTCTTTTTCTGGGTGCCTTTGTTTCTGATGAGTTTCAGGGTGTCGGGGTGCGGCCAGAGTCCGGTTTCCTGCGGCAATACATTGAGCAAATGCTCTGCCGGCGCCCATTCACTTTCTACAGTGATAGCCGTGCAGCCGGCAGCGAAGGCTTTTAAAACGCCGGGGTCTTTCCAGTCACCTACAACGTGTTCACCCAGGCCTTGCATGGGGCCGTCGGCTGTTGGGGAGAGGAAACGTACCTTAATGCCCATAGGAATGGCTGCTATAGCCAGCATGCGCCCCAGTTGGCCGCCGCCCATGATGCCAAGGCAAGGAAAAGATTGGTCAACAGGCATCGTCATCAACGTGTACAACAAACACTCATTTAGACTTTCATCCCATTCAGGATTTCCAGTAGATCAGCTTCTGTAGGTACGAGTACCTGGCGGGCTTTTGAGCCTTCAAACGGGCCTACGATACCCACGCGCTCTAACTGGTCGACGATCCGCGCAGAGCGGGTATATCCAATCGAAAGCTTGCGCTGCAGCAGTGATACAGAGCCTTGCTGGGTCTGTACGATAATGCGGGCAGCCTGTGCAAACAATTCGTCGAGTTCACTCTGTCGCTGGCCGTCGAGTTTGAGCTCGGGAGAATCTTCGATTGACGGCAGGAAGTAGGGGCCTGTACCCGCTTGATCGGAGATATACTCGGTTACGCAATCAACTTCATCCACAGAGATGAAAGGACCTTGCAGACGAATGAGGTTACTGCCTTTCATGTAAAGCATGTCGCCATTGCCCACAAGGCCTTGTGCTCCGTTCTGGTCGAGAATGGTACGCGAGTCAATTTTAGAAGCAACCTGGAATGCAATACGCGCAGGGAAGTTGGCTTTGATAAGTCCGGTGATAACATCCACTGAAGGACGCTGGGTAGCAAGAATCAGGTGGATGCCAACAGCACGGGCCATCTGTGCAAGTCGTGCAATCGGACCTTCAATTTCTTTGCCCGCGGTTAGCATAAGGTCAGCAAGCTCATCCACCACCACAACGAGGTAGGGGAGGTGACGATGGCCGGCCTCGGTTGGCAAATCGCCATTTCTGAATTTCAGGTTGTAGTCGTGCAGGCTTCGCACCATGGCTTTCTGCAGCAGTGTATACCTGAACTCCATTTCCCGCTCACAACTCTTCAATACGCCAAGTGCCTGAGAAACATCCGTAACGATCGGGGCCTCAGCTTCTTCAGGGATGGCGAGGTAGTGATCAACAATCCGCCCGTATTGCTGCAATTCGATCTTCTTCGGATCGATCATTACAAACTTCAGGTTGGAAGGATGGCAGGCGTAAACAAGGCCTGTAATCAGGGTATTCAAACATACCGACTTACCTGCACCTGTAGCCCCTGCAATGAGGAGGTGGGGCATACTGGTGATATCCTGAATAAATACGTGCCCTTCAATGGTTTTACCCATAGGGAAGGGGAGCCGCATTTTGTTGTCGCGGAAACGCTTGGTAGCAATGAGATCTCGTAAACGAACGAGTTCTCTTTGTCGGTTAGGAATTTCAATACCTACGGCTGTTTTGCCTGGGATAGGCGCAACCATGCGAATGCCGCGCGCAGCCATGGCCATGGCAAGGTCGTCTTCCAGCGCTTTGATGCGGCTGATTTTGATACCTGGCGCCGGCGTCAACTCATACATCGTAATGGTTGGGCCTACAATCGCATTGATATCCGTGATCTGGATATTGTACGTTGCCAGTTTGTCGAGCAGAATTTGTTTGTTCTCTTCCAGCTCTGCGTAGTCGATCGTCATCTGATCTTCCGACGTAGCAAGGAGCTCGACAGACGGGTAGCGGAATCTGACTTCGCGCAGCGGCACGTTGGCGGCAGAGTTGGTTACCTTCTCAGCCCGCTCTTCCTGTACCTGTTCCTGCACTTTCATCGATACTTGTCCAGGCGCTTCTTCTTGTTGAATGACCTGTTTGATCGCGCTTGGGTTCAGGCTGCTTCGCTGCGCCGGCGGCACTTGTGTACCTTCGGATGTGCCACCAGCGGCCTTGGTTTTGTTTTGGGCGATGTAGTCGTTTAGCGATGCTGCATAGTTATCTGGCAGCTGTTCGGTAAACATGTCTGAGGACTTGGGGCCTGATGCTACAGGGGCAGCTGGCTGCGCCGGCGCGGCAGGCGGTGGACCCGATTTGACAGAGCCAACCGTGGAAGTTGCTGTGTTTAGCGCCTGTTGGGCGACATTGGCAATCCGGGTGGCCGCAGATTTTGCAGCGCTTGGTTTGGCGCTTTTCTTGGCGTCACCCTGTTGTGGTGGCAACTCCTCAAGATATTCTCCGGTCCGTTGGCGCGCCCTTTCTTCGTCGAGCAGTTTGCGGCGCTCTTTCCTGTTACCAAATACTTCGCGGCCAATAATGGTGCCCCAATCAGTAAACAGATCGCGTACGTTCAACGCAGCGTCTTCGAGCCGGTCCATCGATTTCTGGAAATCGCGGTCGATAACCAGCAGGGCGGTAATCAGGATAAGGACACTGATAATGAAGAAGCTCCCGATTTCACCCAGGGCACGAATGGCGAAGTCAGCCATGGCCAGGCCGGCATTGCCACTCAGAATTGTGGTATTGAGGTCGAACGATGTCCCAAACCATCCAAAGAAGCAGGCCAGTTCAAACGAGCCAACCAGGCCAAAGGTGGTGTACATGGGGAGGTAGAGCGAATGGCGATTCCTGAGAAACAGGTAGCCCCATGCCATCATCAGCAAAGGCCAGATCAAAATAGACAGGCCCAGGAAATTGGGGATCAGGTAGTACGCTATGGTGGCCCCAACAAGCCCCAGCGCGTTTTCTGCGCGGTTGTTTTCAAGGGCAAAGGCTTCCCCGAAGGTATAGCTTTGCACCAGGGTATCGTCAATCGGCTTGTAGCTGAAGAGGGCAAGCATAACACAAAATGCTATGGCCATCATAAAGAGGCCCAGCAGTTCGCTTTTGCGCTCATAGCTGATAACCGGGGCGTTGGCTCCCCGCGTGGATGATACTTTTGCTAGTCTTTTGGCCATTCCCTAAATCAGGATTTATGGAAAGGGGGCTTTGTAACGATCGCTTCGCGGGTCTTTCCACGCGAGCTAATACCGATGATGCTGCCGGGTGTAGTATACTGCTTGTCGTTGGGTACATACCCCATACCGATGCCTTTGCTCAGGATGGGAGATTGAGTACCGCTGGTAACAACACCAATTTCTTCTTTTGCTGCATTTACGATGGCATTGCCGTGACGCGGAATTCCGCGCTCGGCCATGACAAAGCCAACCAGCTTGCGATCTGGTACGTCCGCCTTGATTTTTTCAAGTGCCGTTTTTCCTACAAAATCGCCTTTGCCGAGTTTCGTAATCCAGCCCAGGCCGGCTTCGTAGGTGGAAGTTTCTTCTGTGATATCGTTGCCATACAGGCAGAAGCCCGATTCGAGACGGAGGGTATCACGCGCGCCGAGGCCTACAGGTTTGAGTCCGTGCGATGTGCCGGCTTCCAGGAGCGCCTGCCATATGGTGACCGCGTCTTCAGCGTTACAATAGATTTCGAGCCCTTTTTCGCCGGTGTATCCTGTGTAGGAAAGGATAACATTGTTGAGTCCGAGAAATTTACCGGCAGCCGGCTCGATAAAGTGGTAGAATTTCAGGTCAGCAATCGAGGTGTCGAGCAGCGTTTGGACAATGTCGAATGCTTTGGGACCCTGGATTGCCAGGAGGGCCATATCGTCGGACACATTGGTGAGCGTCGTGCCTTCAAGGACGTGTTGGCTTACCCAATCCCAATCTTTCTGAATATTGGATGCGTTGACAACAAGCATGTACGACGATTCGCTGCGGCGGTACACAAGCAAGTCGTCAACGATGCCCCCATGAGGCATACACATTGCTGTGTACATGGCTTTGCCGTCGTATAGCTTTTCAGCGTCGTTGCTTACAATGCGCTGGATAGACGCAAGGGCAGTAGGACCTTCCACAAGAAACTCGCCCATGTGACTGACATCAAACAGGCCTGCTGCCTGCCGGACCGCCATGTGCTCATCTATGATGCCACTGTATTGTACGGGCATATCAAAGCCGCCGAAGGGCATCATGCGTGCCCCCAGCTGGATGTGTTGCGCGTGCAATGGGGTGGTCTTGATCGTTTGGGGGTCCATACAAGGTCTTATGCTAAATCTGGGTTACGCGTGGCAGGCGACTGCGGGACAGGGTTTAGCGCAGTGCGCGTTAACCATCCACAGCCGCCAGTAAATTATTGCTAAAACTGTTATTTCTTACGGATAATACACCCGGCAAATCCCAGAATCAATCGGTTCTTACGGATAATCTAACGTTTTGTATTCAAAGAGGATAAAGAGAATGCAAATCCGTATGAAATATACTAAATAATAACGTTAAATCCGTTATTGACCAATTCGTCTCACGGAATATTCTTGCGGACTGCGTGCGTTTCCCGGAGTAGCATTTTAAACGTACTGAATCGTACTGAAAATTGCACCTGTTCTGCGCGCAGTTTCTGAATGTTGCAGTGACGTTACAGGGCAAAACCGTTGTTTTACATCTGAAATGCGGTATATCCAGCATTTTCAAGCGCTGAAATGGCTTGTGCTGAGGTTCTACGGTCTGTGAAGCCAATTCTGAAAACGCCTTCGAGGCCTTCCCTGATTTTAAGGAGTTCGAGGTCTTTGATGTCAATTTCAGCTTCATGCAGTACTCCGATCAGCCTGTAGAGAAAACCGGGTTTATCTTCGGCATAGACGTATACGTCTGCAAGCGGATGTAGAAATCCCTTGGAATGTTTGGGGATCAGGTCGCGGCCAATGCGGGCCTGTTGAAAGTTTTGCTGCAGGTCTTCGAGGTCATTGCCAAATACGCGGTTGCGCATTTTCTGGAGGTCGGTAGCAAAGCCGGCAAGCATATCGAGAATGGGGCCTTCGTTGGCAACCAGGATATCCCGCCACATTTCGAAAGACGATGAGGCAATGCGCGTCATGTCGCGGAAGCCGCCGGCTGCAAGTTGCAAAAACGCGTCGTCGCTTTCATGATGTCGGGAGACGTAATTCATGAGGGTGACAGCGAGCAACTGGGGGAGATGGGAAACTGCTGCTGCAATTTTGTCGTGTCGTGCGGCGGGCAAAACAAAGATGCGTGCACCAATCGAACTGAAAATATCGACGAGCTCAGCGTGTGTGCCGGCAAAATCGGTTTCAGACATGCCTTCTGGCGGGCAAAATACGTAAGTGGCATTCTCAAACAGAAAGGGGTCTGCGTGGTGTACACCGCTCTTTTCAGAGCCAGCCATGGGATGCCCGCCAATGAAGGTCACTGTGTCGGGCAACACCTCATGGGCATGGGAGACAACGGGTTTCTTTACCGAGCCCACATCGGTGACAATTGCGCCGGCTTTAAGAAATGGTGCAATTTCGGTGGTAAGATGCAGGATACGCGCAATTGGGACAGCCAGAATGACGAGGTCTGCGTCAGCTACCGCTGCTTCCAGGGACGCGGCGGGAATATCAATCGCTTGCCGCTTGAGGGCTTTGTCGAGTACTTCAGGAAGATCAAAACCGGTGATTTCGAGGTCGTTTCTGTGTTTGTTGAGCGCCAATCCAAGCGATCCACCAATCAATCCAACGCCTACTATGGCTATTTTTTGAATCATGCCCGTTTTTTTGAACCAAGCCCGTTGTAACTTGGCAGGTATATCGAATTTAAAAGAGATTTGTGTGGCGGCAGAAGTTACTAAAAAGTATACTATGCCACGGCTGGATCTGGTTTTTTCACCAGCTATTTGTACACCGAGTTTATTTAGCGGCCCACACAACAGGTAAAAAAAGACTTTATGCTGTTTCCGATCAGTGATGATGACAAAGACCTGAAGGGCTTTGCGCCGGTCACAATTGGGCTCATTGTGCTCAATCTTGCTGTGTTTTTCTTGTTACAGCAAGCCGGCGAGAATCCGGTTTTTACGTATGGCTGGAGCGTTATTCCCTATGAAATTGCCAATGGCATCGACCTGGTGGCGCCCGAGTCGATCATCATTAATGGAGAGCGCCAGGCCATTCCCCAGGCACCGGGCCCATCACCCATATACCTGACGATTTTGTCGGCCATGTTTATGCACGGCGGCTATATGCACCTTTTTGGTAACCTGCTGTATCTCTGGATATTTGGTGATAATGTAGAAGTGCGCTTTGGCGCGATACCTTTTCTCGGCTTTTACCTCTTCAGCGGTGTAGTTGCGACCTTTGCACAGATCTATCTGGATCCTTCTGGTGTGATACCCAACCTCGGCGCTTCGGGGGCCATTTCAGGTGTGTTGGGGGCTTACATGGTGCTTTTTCCGCGTAATCGCGTGCACGCCATTTTTCTGTGGACGATGGTGTCGATTCCGGCAATCATTGCCATTGGGGCGTGGATTGTCATGCAGTTTGTTAGTGGGTGGGGTTCACTCGTTGCGCCCGGGGAAGTAGCCGGCGGCGTTGCGTATGCTGCACATATTGGCGGTTTCTTTGCCGGCGTTGCTATTGCATTGTTTATGCGATTCATGATCAAGGAAGAGCCCAAAGATCCGTTCAGTAAACATCCACGGTATCAGAAATCACGGCGAATCTGGTAAGCGAGGCGCCTCATCCTTTACATGAGCAATCCAATGAAGAGACTGGCAGGGAAGGTTGCGCTTGTTACTGGCGGTGCAAAAGGCATTGGTGCTGCAACAGCCAAACGGTTGCTTGCAGAAGGGGCCTGCGTTGCGATACTGGACGTTGATTCCGCTGGCGAAACCCTGTTGGAAAGCGCAGATGCGCGGTTCTTGTTGTGTGATGTGACAAAGCCGGCTGCCGTTGAGGCTGCTGTGTCAGAAATTATAGAGGCGTTTGGCGAGCTAGATATCCTGGTTAACAATGCCGGCATTCAGCACTATGGCACCGTGCTCACCACCACGCTTGAGGAATGGGACCGCGTGATGAACGTGAACCTCAAAAGCGCGTTTGTGTGTGCCCGCAGCGTCATTCCTTCGATGCAACGTAAGGGGCGGGGGATAGTGGTGAACGTGGCGAGTGTACAGAGCCTTCATTCTCAGCAAAATGTCGCGCCCTACACCACAAGTAAAACAGCGATGCTTGGTTTGACGCGGAGCATTGCCGTCGACTTTGCGCCGGCGATCCGGTCGGTAGCTGTTTGTCCGGGTACTGTGGATACGCCGATGGTGCAATGGACGGCGGAGCAATCCGGCGATGCAGCAGCGCTGTATGAGGAGGTGGCAGCCATGCATTTGTCTAACCGCATTGCAAAGCCCGAAGAAATTGCCGGCCTGATTGCCTACTTGTGTACGGATGAGGCCGCGTTTATCACGGGGCAGGCAATTCGTATTGATGGGGGGCTGGGTGTATTGCTTGGGGGGACGGTGAAAGAATAGCGAGAAAAAGATTAGCGATGTGCGGTCGTTACATCGCCATGCATTTAGTGGACTTTCCTTGCACGTATTGTCGTGAAGCTGGCATCGAACACTTGCGAATAATCGGAAAATAAAAAAGGCCGGGTGAACACACCCGGCCTTTTTTCAAACATACATCATGTAGTTTGTTATTCTTTGCCACCTTCAGCGGCTTCTGCTGGCGGTTTTTCTGCCGGCGGATCTTCAGATCCTTTGGCAGGCGCCTTTTTGCTAGCTGCTTTTTTGGATTTTGTTGCCTTTTTGGGCGGGGCAGCCTTGACCGTTTCGATGTGCAATTCCTGCGTTTCATCTTTGCCATCGTGGGTGATATTAATGGTATCACCGCTAGCCAGGTTGTTACCAAGGATGGCTTCTGCCATTGGATCCTCGATGTACTTCTGGATGGCTCGACGCAAGGGACGCGCACCAAATTTCGGATCGTATCCTTTCTCAACGAGGAAGTCTTTGGCAGACTGCGTGAGCTCAACTTCGATGCCGACACCGCGGGCGCGGGCAAAGAGGTCGTTGGCCATCAGGTCGATGATCTGATGGATGTGCTCTTTCTCGAGAGAGTGGAAAACGATAACATCGTCGATACGGTTGAGGAATTCCGGATTGAACACGCGCTTGAGGGCGTCTTCAACGGTACTCTTCATGGCGGCATAGTTGAAGTCGTTGTCTCCCTGGGAGAAACCCATGCCTTTGCCGAGATTTTTGATGTCTCGTGCACCGATGTTGGATGTCATGATGATGATGGTATTCCGGAAGTCAACCCGCCGGCCCAAACCATCTGTAAGAATACCGTCGTCGAGCACTTGCAGCAGGATGTTGAATACATCCGGGTGTGCTTTTTCGATTTCGTCGAGCAGTACAACGGAGTAAGGCTTGCGGCGCACTTTTTCAGTGAGCTGGCCGCCTTCTTCGTACCCAACGTATCCCGGAGGCGCACCTACGAGCCGGCTCACGGAGAATTTCTCCATGTACTCACTCATGTCGATGCGAATAAGAGAATCTTGCGAGTCGAAGAGGTACTCTGTAAGTACTTTGGCGAGTTCGGTTTTACCAACCCCGGTAGGGCCGAGGAAAATGAACGAGCCAATTGGACGTTTGGGATCTTTGAGACCAGCCCGCGTACGGCGGATGGCTTTTGAGAGCTTGGTGATCGGCTCATCCTGGCCGATTACACGGCCTTTGAGCTCTTCTTCCATAGCGAGCAGTTTCTCGCTTTCAGGCTCTGCAATTTTGTCCACAGGAATGCCAGTCATCATGGCGACCACTTCTGCAATGCTCTTGGCATTTACATCGTGGACTTCCGTTTCAGCCTTGCGCTCCCATTCTTTTTTGGAGACTTCGAGTTCTTCCTGCAGTTTTTTCTCTGTATCCCGCAGGCGGGCCGCTTCTTCAAACCGCTGGCTTTTTACAACCCGGTTTTTCTCTTCGCGAACCTCCTCGATTTGCTCTTCAATTTTGACAATTTCTTTCGGGACACGGATGTTGGACAGGTGTACCCGGGCGCCGGCTTCGTCCATGACGTCGATCGCTTTGTCCGGCAGAAATCTGTCGGTGATGTAGCGGTCGCTTAACTGGACGGCCAGTTCAATGCCTTCATCGGAGTAGCGAACATTGTGGTGTTCTTCGTACTTCTCCTTGATGTTGTGGAGAATGTCGATGGTCTCTTCGAGGGAAGAGGGGTCGACAATAATTTTCTGAAAACGTCGATCGAGTGCACCGTCTTTCTCGATGTATTGGCGGTACTCGTCGAGGGTTGTTGCACCAACACACTGGATTTCTCCGCGTGCCAGGGCAGGTTTGAACATGTTGGATGCATCGAGGCTGCCTGAAGCACCGCCGGCGCCCACGATGGTGTGGAGCTCGTCGATGAACAGGATCACATCCGGACTTTTTTCGAGCTCATTCATTACCGCTTTCATGCGCTCCTCAAATTGCCCACGGTACTTGGTACCGGCAACGAGTGCTGCTAGGTCAAGGGTAACAATGCGCTTGTCATACAATACCCGGCTAACCTTGCGCTGTACAATGCGCATGGCCAATCCTTCAGCGATGGCAGTTTTACCAACGCCGGGCTCACCAATGAGAACGGGATTGTTCTTTTTACGCCGGCTCAACACTTGTGCTACGCGCTCAATTTCGCGTTCACGTCCAACGATGGGGTCGAGCTTGCTTTCTTCAGCCAACTTGGTGAGATCCCGGCCGAAGTTATCTAATACTGGTGTTTTGCTCTTTTCCATTTTACTACGCTCTTTTCCGTATCCTGAGGACGAGAGGCCTCCCGCACGACTGCTACCCGAAGATGAAGCTTTACCGCTTATAATCGAGTCCAGCTCTGCACGAACGGCATCATAGGTGATCGAAAAGCCTTGTTGTAAGATCTGAGCAGCGATATTTTCGTCATCACGCAGGAGGCTAAGCAGCAGATGTTCGGTACCGATAACATCACTTTTATACAGCTTGGCTTCCAGGTACGTAATTTTTAAAACTTTCTCTGCCTGTTTTGTTAATGGGATGTTGCCGACAGTCAAGGTGCCGCCAGTGCTGCGCACGGTGTCCTCTATAGCCTTTTTCAGCTTAAAGAGATCACAGCCCAGATTCCGGAGAATCTTTACAGCAATGCCTTCACCTTCTCGAATGATACCTAGGAGTAAATGCTCTGTACCTATGTAGTCGTGACCGAGACGAATTGCTTCTTCTCGACTGTATGAGATTACGTCACGTACACGGTTTGAGAAATTCCCTTCCATGCCTTACACGTTCTAAGCGAATGGGTGCCCCGGTTTACGGGCTCGTTAAAAAAAGCAATAAATGCTGTCTGGCTGGAGTACTTTTTAAGAACAGTTCGATCAACAGCGTGGCCCTGAACAAGACCCATACAGGCCTGCAAATTGATTGAAGCAGAACAGTATTAATGTTAACCGAACCTTACGTAGGCTGTTCCTTACCCTGGGGAAAGATAAAGCCTTTTTCCTAGCCAACTTCCAGGAGCAGCAGCAGCCAGCACCAAAGCGGTGCGATCAGGTTTTAAAAACCGCGTCTGATGGGATTATGCAGCGAAACTAGAGCCACATCCACAGGTCGAGGCTGCATTCGGATTTTCAAACGTAAATCCTCTTGCATTTAGTCCGTCCTGGTAATCAATGGTTGTACCATGCAGGTACAGGCCATGACGCTTGTCGATGTACAAAATGATGTCATCAAGCCTGAATTCCAGGTCCTGTTCTCTCATTTTGTCAAAGCCAAGAATGTAGCTCATGCCGGAGCAGCCACCTCCTCGAACGCCAACACGCAGACCGAAGCCATCAGGAATCGACTTAGATTCCATAATTTTCCTGACTTCTTCTGATGCACGTTGACTTAATAATACAGGTGCATTGGAGCGTTCAATCGTTACAGACTCTGGCATTATTTCGCGAGTTGTTTACTAGTTGAAGTAGTACAGCAAAAATCCGCTTTGGGGTAGTTCTAGATCCAACGGGAATTTACAAGTTGCTGTTCCCCAAAAAACACTGTTGTCGAAAGGCCACTCTCGGGCATAGTCCAAAGAACAAGGTTCAAGCCGCTTACCTGAAAACAACGCTGCTAGAACGCTTCATGCCTCTGGTAATCGGCAATATGTGATTTTTCTTGAGTCAACATAGACCATGCCCGATCACGACTTATCGCAATTGGCGTGCGAGGATAACGGGTTGCTTTATCTGTTGCGTCGTTCCGGCCGAGACGTCCAGCAGGTTTACTACAACAATGTATACGCCAACTGGCAGGAGACTTCCGCCATCTGACGCCCCATCCCAGAATCGTATTTCGCGCTGTTGAAACAGGGTTGTTTCTACCAGCGTCCGTACCTGACGGCCGGCCAAATCGAAGACTTTTATGCCGCCTGCCTGGGAAGCTTTTTCTGTCTGAATCGCAATGGTCAACACGTCATTAACCCCATCACCATCGGGTGAAAACAGGGCGGGGTTGATAATCAGTTGCCCGTTTGTTTCTGTCTCCTCTGTGATTTGGCGCAGGGAATTTTCCCGGCCTGGCGTGCCTCCCGAACCCGTTACAGCGCTGCTCCAGTTTGACGGGAGGGCGGTTGCCGCGTCTTGACGCCTGCGCTCCAGTGCCCGCCCCCGGGTCTCTTCGAGGAGTGGATGATGCCACGCCGGATCGTACACGAGGTCATCCACGACGAGGCTGTCACCCACCACCAGACCCACGCGGTCTCCTTCATTTCGAAGCCCGAGTGATGCTGCGTCTACCGGAAGTAAAAGTGGTGATGTGGTTTGCAATCCAGGAAATGCGTCTTCAAAGACTTCAAGGTCCTGCCTGGTTTTGCCGGGCGCGTATAAAATTGCAAAGCTACCCGCTACCATGACGGGGAGGGGCGGTGTTGCCCTGCGTGTATCTGCTTCACCTCGATCGTCAGCTTCGCCGGCCAACGCAAGGTGCCGCAAAGACAGCAGATGCTCTGAGGCGTTAAACACTTCGACATATTCGGGTTGATCGGGCAGGTTGTCATACGGATCTGCGCGTGGTGCAAACATAACCTCGTTGATCAGGAGTTCGCCGGCAACTGGCAGTCTGGCAATCGGGTGTTGCTGCCGGGGCCCGGTATTTCCTGTCAAATCTGATATCCCATCGTAGCGCAGCGCGTTGGCTGGAACCGCATTGCCAAAGGTTAAGGAAAACGTGCTTACATCGATGGGCGTGATTGTCCATGGAGATTGATCACCTGCTTGAAACTGGGTGAGGTGGAGGGCTGTGAAGTCTATTTGCTCATTCCAAAACAGGGTGAGTGTTTTCGGGGTGGTCCGCTCTGCCAGTAAAAGAAAGGGCGGTGTGCGGTCGGGATTGAAAATGCTGTTTTGGTATCCCGGGCTTGCACCCTGTTGCGCTACCGAGCTTCCCCAGTTGAATGCCGCCGCCGGCCCCAAAGGATCAATTCGCTCCAGCGAAACCCGTTGGCCGCCCCAGTCTGGCAAATACGATACAGCATCGATCATTGCTGCGCCGGCGTACAGGGTGACGGTGTCGCCGCTGTTGTTCAGCGCTGGCCAGGAGGAAGGTTCAAGCAACAGGTTTTCCTGTGCCAACGCGGCCGGCAATGCAAAAGTCTGCTTTAACAGCATCGTGTCTCGTGCAATCACCGCAAATTGTTCAGGGGGGAGGAGCGCGTCTCCATCACAGAGCACAACGGGCTCGTCGCGGCTATCAGCAATCGACAAAGTGCACAGGTTCAGTAATGCAGTTGACCTGTTAAAAACCTCGACAAACTCTAGCCTGGAATCGGCTGGCGCATAGTGAATTTCGTTGATGACCAGATCACCCGGATCGTGGTATTGCTGCGTTGCCGGCAGCGCGTTGCCGGGTAATAGCAGCCCTTGTAAGACCAGCGTAGTGGCTTGAAGCAGGAATAACGTTGATGGCATGGGGCAAACCGTTGCGTACTACAGGTACTCCTATAGACGCAGTTGAGCCGGCCGGCATACCCTCTTTTTTCGCTCCTTTAAACGCCGAGCGGATCGCTATTTACGTGGCTGATCAGCACACGCGTCATCAGTTCGATGGCGGGCACGATGGCTGACTCATCTACATCGAAGTGGGCATCATGCAGCGGATAAGAGGTTGCCGGGCTATTCGACGTACCCACCCGGATCATGGCGCCGGGGATAATTTGCTGGAAGTTGGCGAAGTCTTCGCCGCCCATGCTGGGTCGCGGGATGTGGTACAGGGCTGCTTTGCCGTTGTGGGTCACAATATTCTCAATGAGATGATCAACCAGGCGGGCGTCGTTGATGACCGGCGGGAGGCCGACATCAAACTTTACATCAGCTGATGCCCCGGAGGTCTGGCAAACGGCTGCTGCCGTTGCGCGAATCATGTCCTGCATCCTATGCAGCGTTTCCATGGTGGTACACCGCACCGTGCCGCCAAATTCTACGAGCGACGGGACCACGTTGTAAGCTTCGCCGGCAAAGAAGCGGCAAATGGTTAAAATGGTTGCATCCCGCGGATCCGTAAAACGGCCCGCCAACTGGTACAACTGGTTGGCAATTTGCGTTGCCGTCCACACGGTGTCGATGGCCTCATGGGGGCGGGCGGAGTGGCCCGTACTCGGGCTTGAGATTTCAACTTTGAATCGTGCTGCAGCAGCGGTGAACGCGCCTTTTTTTACGCCAAATTGCCCTGTGGGCAGCGTAGGGTCGACATGGACGGCATAGGCAGCTTCGAGTCCGTCCAATACCCCGTCTTTGATCATTTCGGGTGCGCCCGACGGGTTGCCTTCTTCGTTGGGCTGGAAAAACACGCGAATGGTGCCGGCAAACTGGTCACGGTGCGCATGTAGCATCAAGGCAATGCCAATGGCGATGGTGGTGTGCACGTCGTGGCCGCAGAGATGGGCGACACCGGGATGTTTTGAAGCATAAGGGGTGTTCTTGGCGTCCTGGATAGGGAGGGCGTCTATATCTGCGCGGTAGCCGATGGTGCGGCCTGTGCCATCTGCAAGGCCTTCGATGTCGACATACGAACCCGTTTTAGCAATCGGACCTACAACCTGCAGGCCGCGATCCGTGAGGAGTTGCCTGATGTGGCGCGCCGTTTCAAATTCCTGGAATCCAATCTCCGGATACTGGTGCAGGTGCTGCCGGCACGTGAGGAGAAAGGATTCAAAATCAACGGGGGGTGCCAGTTCACGTAACGTTGCTTTCATATGGTCACCTTGCTTCACGCGTTCGCCGCCTCCAATTGTGTCCCGCCGCTTTTCCTGATGCTATCCGCGCTCCGGGAAAAGTTCGTGGAAACGCTTGATCATGGCCAACGCTTCTTTATGTAGATCATCCTTGCGATGGGCTGCTGATATAAATTTATCGAGCACGGCGTGCATCACGCTGGATTGTTCTTTTTCAGACAGATGCGCGAGGTCCCAGTAGGCCTGCGCTTTAGACATAACATCGTCCAACGACTCCGGGTCTTCAAAAATGGCGTCGTTTTCCAGGAGGGGTCTCGAAAAGAGGGCAAAGGCTTCGGGAATGTCCAACTGGTCGGGGCCGTAGTGGGCGACACCGTTTGTTGCTGCGGGCGCTGCACCTGCGCCGGCATCTGCATGCAGCGATTTGGAGGGCGTAACAGCTTGCCGCTGTGTGCCTTCCGCCAACGCTTCCCATTGCTCTTCCATGGATGCAACCAGCACGGGAAACTGAACCAGGTCGTCGCGCTCGGGGTGGGGGCCAAGCAGGCTTTCCTGCAGCTGTTTGAAGTTGTTCTCTTTAGCATCCGGCGCCAGACAACAGTAATCCCATAAAATACTCGCTGTCTCGAAGATATCGAGCAGCAGCGTCATGTCGTCAATATTGGCGGGGGTTACATCGTCTGAAAATCCTGCGTCCAGTTCGATCTGGTAATGCGCGAGGATGGGCTGGATGAATTGCTGAAGTTTTGGATACTGGATCCCGGATTTGCCGGACCGGTACAGCTCGAGGGTAATACGTACAGATTCGAGGGCAACTGGTGATGACGGGGAGTTTCCATAATTCATATATGGATCTTCAGGTTGCGTCATACCATACCACTCCGTTTGCGAATGAGCCATTCGACAGTTAACAATACCAGAATAATAACAAAGAAGAAGTAGCGCTGCCACAACTCAGATTCAACGCGCTCTTCGAATATAACCGGCATAAACGTCTCAGTCTCTGCTAAGTGCCGGGTAAGGGCTGCCGGCGTATCTTTTTCGAACACTTCGCCGCCAGAGCGTTGTGCAATCTGGTACATCAGCTGGCTGTTTGCGCGGGTTTCTTTGAACTCCAGCGTGAGCGCGCCAACGGCAAAAGAGCCGGCATCGGTTCCGAGCACCACATCATTCTGTCGGGCACTGACCGTGTAATCGTAGGTCCCTTCGGGCAGCGCGCCGATGTCGAGGACATAGCGGCCGTTGCCGATAGGCTCCATGCTGTAAGGATACCGGATGCTATCTGCCTGGGTTACCTCTATTTCTATCGCTGCGCCGTCGACCGGGTTCAGACTTTCGTCATAAACCTGCCCATCAAATTGAATGGACGCACCGCCGGCAAACAGGTCTTCCACCGGCGCAACGCGTACGGGGCGGTCGTCTTCTTTGGTGGTGATCCACTGGAGGGTGTTGGAGAAGAGGTTGGTCCAGAGCGGGGCGGCCGACTGCAGGTCGTCGGGCAGGTTTTTCCACCGCCAGGTGCCGGCGCCAAGTAGTGCAGCTGTTCGGTGGCGGTTCTGATTACGGATCACCAGGATCGGATCATCCAACTGGATGCCGCGGACCTGGTGCGTTGCGAGGATGCGTGCATCAGGCGCTGCCTGCCAGCGGGAGTCATTAAAAATAAGCGGGGGCAGGGTTAGCCAGAGGTCTGCTGGCGTATCTGCTTGTTGCAGGATCGGATGTTGCGTGCCTTCGGCTGTTGGCGTGAGGGTGCTTTCTACAAAATTGGTGCGCAGTGTGCGGGGCTGGACGGGGAGGACGTTGGCAAACATCTTTCGCAAAGTGCCGAGATCTGTTTGCCGGCTAAGCAAGAAAAACGCAGGCAGGCCGGCTTCAATGCTTTGGGCCAGTTGCTCAACCACGGCTGCATTGGCAAAGCGGCCAGGGAATCCTGCAAGAATGACGGCGTCGTAATCGCTGAGGCTGTCTGGCAATTCAGGATTGTAAAAGGTGTTGCGCGATTTCTGTACGAAGGCAGAGACTTCGATGTCGGGGTCCTCTGCCAGCAATTGCTGCAAGGCTGCTACGTCTGGCTCCGGTGCGGCCGCAAAAAGCAGGATGCGCTTCTTGTTTTCGAGCACGCGGACCGCAAAAGAAGCCGCGTTGTTTTTAAAGGTCGCTTCCCCTTCAACCCGCGTGACGGCAATGGTATACCGGTGCAGGCCTTCTTCTTCAGGCGTGTGAAACAGGTCCACCGGAATCTCAGCATTGCCGGCGGGGAGATCTATGTTGGCCTGGTTGAGCAACGTGCCGTTTTCAAAAAGAGAAACAGAGACGCGCTCGCCGCCAAAACCTTCCGTTAAGATGCCCACCTGCACGGGCAACTCATCATCGACATAAGCAATATCATTTGTAGCAATGCGCCGCACCTGTACGTCGCGCCGACGCGTAGTATCGCCAACCACTACCGTGTGAATCGGCACCGGGTACCGTTCTGCCAGGTACACCGGGTTGCGGCCGGTATTGTACTGTCCGTCTGAAATGAGCAGTACGCCCTGCAAGTTTTCATCTTTGTACTGTTCACGCACATGCGCCAGGGCAAGGGCAACGTTGGTGCGCTCGCCGTCAAAAGCAAGAGAGTCGGCTTCGTTGTTGTTGAGCTGCGCGATGTCACCACTAAATCGGAAATACCGTACGCTTCCGTCCACGTTTTCTGCCGCATACCGCCGCACCGTCGCCCGCGTTTGCTCACTGATGCGCAGGGTATCCGTTTCTTCTTCAATCGCAATTTCAAGGCTCTGGCTGTCATCGATCAACACAGCCAGCAGCGGTGGCTGCTCAGTGCTGATGATGTTTTCCAGGATCGGTTTAAAGAGCAGGAAAAGCACAAGGCAAAGCGTGAGGGTCCGCAATGCGGTGAGGCCGTAGCGCTTGGCCGGCGAAAGGGTCGGGACGGTGTTTTGGTAAACCCAGTACCCGAGTCCGATGGCTACGAGTACGCATGGGATGAGGAAAAGAGGAGAAATGCCAAACGAAAGGCTCATACCCGATAGTTTGCCTGCAGGTCAAGGGGATTATACGGCTGCGCCGGCTTTTTGCGCCGGCGATAGATCTACGAACGGGTTTTAAGCCCGCAGGTTGCAGAAAACTGGTTTAAGGTTGCGGGTTGAAGGTTTAAGGTTGGCTGGCGGAAGTATGCAGTGACCTCTTCTATGTCATAGTATGTTGGAAATGCGCAGAATCTCTGTAGGAATTGCAGGTCCTTGAATATCGAACATCGAACCAGGGGTGTTCAGAAAAATCTATTGATCCTCTGCGCTGGGATATTCCATAAAATAAAACGCGCGCTTTTATCTCCTTTCGCACAGGTCCTCCTGAATTTTATTCAGGAAAACGCTCCGATAAAAGCACC
>JBCCIM010000012.1 GCA_039111535.1 Bacteroidota bacterium
CAACCAAAATGGGGCTATAGCTCAGTTGGTAGAGCGCTTGAATGGCATTCAAGAGGTCAGGAGTTCGACTCTCCTTAGCTCCACATATGAAAACTCCTAAGCCATTGCAGCGCAATAACGTAGGAGTTTCCATATGTGGAGCTAAGGAGAGTCGAACTCCTGACCTCTTGAATGCCATTCAAGCGCTCTACCAACTGAGCTATAGCCCCATTTTGGTTGAGAATCCTATCAACGTCGATAGCGCCGGCTTGTTTCAGGCCGCTGAATAGATAAGCAGAAGGAGCTGGTACCATAATTTGCCCTGTCAAAGTTTAACATAAATGGGTATGTTATGACAAACAGGTTAGCATGCAGGGATGCACAGATGAAACACAAATTCACCCTACTCCTCATCGTTCTCTTCACCCTGTCTGTAACAGATAAAGCAGAGGCACAGCGCGTCAGCACAACAGATTCGCTTGCGCTGGTTCAGCTATTCAATGCCACTGATGGCGCTAACTGGACAAAAAACACCGGTTGGCTCTCAGCCGAATCTGTATGCACGTGGTATGGCATCACCTGCAGTACCTCAGCTGACGACAGCTTACGCATTGCACTTGACCTGCACCGCAACAATCTAACTGGCACACTGCCAGGTGCATTGGGTGATATTGCCGGCCTTATCGAATTATCACTGACCGACAATGCCCTCTTTGGCCCCATCCCGCCCAGCCTGGGAAATCTTGCCAATCTTGAAGAGCTTTCACTTTTTTTCAACGAGCTAAGCGGTCCGCTCCCAGCTTCCCTTGGTCAGCTAAAAAATCTCAAGGTCCTCCAACTGTATGACAACCAGTTCTCTGGAGACATTCCCGGGTCGCTGTCAGACCTGACCAGTCTCGAAGTGCTTGTCCTCTCGGGAAACCAGCATACAGGTCCGATTCCTGACAATATTGGGCAACTCTCAAACCTGACGTATCTGACGCTTGCCCATAATAACCTGAGTGGCGAGATACCTGCTTCGCTGGGCAACCTAACGCTACTCTGGTGGCTGGATCTGGGTAACACCGGCCTGACGGGCAACATCCCGACTAGCTTCAGCCAACTGGATCAACTGCAATTTCTCAACCTTGCAAACAACGCACTCAGCGGGCCAATTCCGCCAGAAATGGGCGAACTGGGCCGGCTCCATACGCTGTGGCTCAATCACAACCAGCTATCGGGTGCTATCCCTTCCGAACTTGCAAAAGCGCCTCAACTGTCAACATTGTGGCTTTTTAACAACCAGCTGATAGGGTCCATTCCGCCAGAATTTGGTAACGCCCCATCACTGGGTACATTGTCTGTACAACACAACCAACTCACCGGGACCATTCCACCCGAACTTGGTAGTTCTTCAACGCTAGGCACCCTGATTTTTAGTGACAACCAACTTACCGGGACCATTCCACCCGAACTTGGGACATCCACGCTCAGCTTTCTCGCACTCGAAAACAATCAGTTAACGGGCACCATTCCTGAAGCACTGGGAAATGCAGCTAACCTGCATATCCTCTGGTTGTCCAATAACAACCTGCAAGGTTCCATTCCTACATCCATCGGTAATCTGATTCAGCTCACTTCACTTTTTATTAGCGGAAACGCCGAACTTGCAGGGCCCTTACCCCAATCTTTTGCGCAGCTGTTCAATCTGAAGCATCTTCGATTCCAGGATACAGCGCTATGCGAAAATGGAGACGCATCCTTCCAGCGGTGGCTTGATACGCTGGAGGAACTTCAAAGTACAGGATGCCTACATCTCGGAGTGCTGCCCACCGATACCGTGTTGAATCCTAATTTCCCTAACCCTTTTATCAGCAACACCAGCTTCAGTTTTGGAATCCCCGAGACCATGCCGGTAAAGGTAACCGTTTATGATATTCAAGGGCGACTGGTCACGACTTTGACAGACCGCATTTATGACCGTGGATGGTATGAATTAACCTTCGACGCCACCAACCTCCCCGCCGGCGTCTATTTTTACCACCTGCAAACCAATGCGGGGCAGGATACCAGGCGTATGGTTGTGCTCCGGTAAGAAACTTGATACCCGCTTTGCGCGGCAAAATGCACCGGAACCGCTTTCTTAGTCTATTATTTAGCAACGCAACGAGTAAAATAACTTTTATTGGGTCGATTGCGCTTCCATCCACCAGGCAAATCAAAGATGCAGTCCGGCCCCTGGCACATCATCCATACGGAATTCACCACCCTGAACAAGGCGGGTGGCACTTATAACCTGGTGCATTTGCTTTCACAGCAAGCGGGGAGCCCTGTGCTGCTTCTCAGCCAGTATGCAACCGATACGTGTCCGGGGAAGGCAACTGTGCAAGCGCTGCTGGATACCATCAACGGCATAGCTGTCCACACCATTTGGCTGGCACAGCACAACACCTCCAACGCTGAATTGGCTGAGCAACTTGATGGCTGTCCGGCTGACACCGTACCCATTTTTGTAGCACCCTGCACAGATCAGGCCCTTGCTGGTGAGCAACTGGCTGCAAAACTCGTGCAGACACGGCAGGCGCAAAGATTAACCCTGCTGACCGAGGCGCCGGGTATCTGGTCTGCGCCGCCGGCATTGGCTGACGATGCATTTATCCTGCAAAACCTGAGCTTTCAGGAAGCTGCAGAGCTTGCATTTACCAACAGCGAGGTGCTACACCCACAAACGCTCATGCTGTTGCAGCCTGAACACCTGACGATCTGCGTGCATGCGCTCGATGGTGAATCATCAGGCACAAAAATTACAAACGAAAGCGGAAAAGAAGACGGACTCGCCAGGGGAATCACGGCACAAACCGGACTCTCTCTGATTGCCATCGAGGGACTCGGTATGACGGGTGTACCCGGCATTACTGCACACGCCTTCAGCGCCCTCGCCGCAGCAGACATTAACCTCGTTTTACTGTCGCAGGCCTCTACCGAGCAGAGTATTGGTATTGTCATCAAAAGGGCAGATAAAACGCGCGCGCTTGATCTGCTCGAAAAAGCTTTTGCTCCTCGGCTCGCTGCCGGCGAAGTATCGCGTATTTATGCGCTTGATGACGTGGGTATTGTTACCGTTGTCGACGACCACATGCGGTATCGTCCAGGATTAACAGGCAGCATGTTCTCCACACTCGGCCGCAGCGGCATCAACGTGCTCACCATTGCAGATGGGGCTTCAGAAAGCAATCTGTCTGCAGTTGTTGCCGGCGAAGACGTTGCTGCTGCAGTACAAGCGCTGCACGAAGCGTTTTGCTTTGGCCGGCGGGTTGCCCA
Source organism: Bacteroidota bacterium (assembly GCA_039111535.1). Lineage (NCBI taxonomy): Bacteria > Pseudomonadati > Bacteroidota > Bacteroidota bacterium. The sequence continues at coordinate 3,280 of JBCCIM010000012.1, forward strand.
CGTATTTATGTTTGGTGTTGGTACCATCGGCGGCAAATTGCTCAAACTGATGGAGCAACAGGCTGAGGCCTGGCTGTCTGACCTGAATCTCAAAATCAGCCTCGTGGGTTTGTCGAACTCCCGGCACATGATATGGAATAAACGCGGCATTCCATTTAACAGGGCGCGCGATACCCTGCTGCAGGCTGAAGACCCACTCGATGTACAGGCAATTTTCAAACACCTCATTGAAAGCCGGCTCGACCGACTCATTGTCATCGATGCAACGGCTTCCGATGCCATTGCAAAGCTGTACCCCGACCTGCTTGAGCATAACATTGCCGTGGTCACGCCAAACAAACGCGCCAACACACAATCGGTAGCAGCATACCAACGCTTGCAAACTGCAGCCCGCGACCATCAGGTGCCCTATTTCTACGAAACTACCGTCGGCGCCGGCTTGCCTGTCATTTCCACCTTACGGGACCTCATGCGCAGTGGCGACGAACTGATCCAAATTGAAGGGGTGGTATCAGGCACGCTGTCCTTTCTGTTTAATCAAATGGGAGATGGCAAATCGTTTGCTGAAGCGCTCGAACTTGCCTACGACAGCGGCTTCACAGAACCCGACCCCAGAGACGATCTTTCGGGTGAGGATGTGGCCCGCAAAATGCTGATTCTTGCCCGCGAAGCCGGCATGATGGTGGAGCGCGATGCTGTTGAAATTTCCCCACTCCTACCCGACAAATTGATGGCGCTATCCAGGGAGGCATTTATGGATACATATCCGCAAGCGCTTGTCACCTGGCAACCTGACATTCCGGTACAATCCGGACAAAAAATCCATTATGTAGGCCGCATTACTGCCGACGGCGTCCGTATAGGCTTGCAAGCATTGGATGCAAACCATCCGTTTGCCGCACTACACGGCACGGATAACATGATCATTTTCAAGACACGCAGGTACTTTGACAATCCGCTGATTATCCGCGGCCCTGGCGCCGGCCCGGCAGTAACCGCCGGTGGTGTACTCGCCGACCTGATCAAAGCAGCCGAACTGGTCACTTGATACCAGTTAAGCAGAAAACAGTAGCTACCAAAAGAGAGTCATTTTCCAGATTTTTTGCGAGAACGTCCGCGACCTTTTAGCGACAGTGCAAAATTTTAAATTCTGCTAAGAATCTTTTGTAGCACAAAGGCTATCTATCCAACACAACAAACGTTTTCTCTACCAAAGCCCATGAAGATTGCGCTCGCCGGCACAGGCAAAACAGGAACAGCAATCGAAACCATGGCCCACGACATGGGCCACGAAATTGTTGCCCGATTTAACTCAGGCGACCCGGTCCTTGCACAGCAAAATGACAAAATCCTGCAACACTGCGATGTTGTCATCGATTTTTCCCAGCCGGCGCTTGCATTGCCTCATATCACGCATTACTGTAAAAATAGTGTGCAGGTTGTAATGGGGACCACCGGTTGGTACACAGAATTGGAGCACGTGCAGCGCTTGCTTGCAGCACACACCTGTGGGTTACTCTATGCGCCGAACTTTTCGATTGGTGTGGCCGTTCTTTCGCGGCTGATCGAAAAGGCAGCCGGCATCATGGATAAAATTCCGGAATATGACGTCAGCGTGCACGAAGCGCATCACCTGCACAAACTCGACAGCCCCAGCGGTACGGCGCTACATCTGGCAAACATACTGGTTGAAGGCATCAACAGGAAAGCCCGTATTGAGCCAGAGACACAACATCAGCAAATTGCCGCAGATGCACTGCATGTAACCTCGCAACGGCTGGGACATATTTTTGGCCAACATACCGTGACATTCGACAGTCCATACGACCAAATCAGTATTTCTCACGACGCAAAAAACCGCAATGGTTTTGCGCTGGGGGCGCTGCGTGCTGCTGAATGGATCGTCGGAAAACGAGGCCTCTACACGCTGGATAATCTGCTGGATGACTGGCTGTCCGACTTGTAGTTGATTGCTTCGACGGCTTACGGCCAATCCCCGACCCTTATGCAATGCCCCCATCCCCATGAACACAGACATGATTTTTAAAGGTACCGCCCCGGCACTTGTAACACCTTTTACCCCTGCCGGAGACATAGACGAAGCTGCTTTCCAGCAACTAATTGACGACCAAATTAGTGGCGGTGTTGCTGCCCTTGTTGTGCTTGGCACGACGGGCGAAAACCCGACCATCAGTCACACCGAAAGACGTCGGCTTATCGATCTCGCCATTGCCCACACCGCAAAACGCGTCCCTGTAATCGTGGGCAGCGGCACATACAACACGCAGGAGAGCATCACCTTTTCAAAAGAAGCGACAGCAGCTGGCGCTGATGGGCTCCTCGTTGTTGGACCGTATTACAACAAACCAACGCCTGCCGGCTACAGGGCCCATTTTGCAGCCATTGCAGACGCCACCGACTGCCCGATTATTGTTTACAATGTACCCGGGCGAACCGCATCGAATATCACAGCGGACCTGCTCCTTGAACTTGCAGCGCTTCCTACAATCGTGGGGGTCAAAGAGGCATCGGGAGACCTGGCACAAATTGCTGATATTCTGCGTAATCGACCAGAAGGGTTTGCCGTCTATGCTGGCGACGACGAAATGGCATTCCCTTGCATTGCGCTCGGGGCAGAGGGTGTAATTTCAGTCATTAGCAACGCTTGCCCACAGCCTTTCTCGCACATGATTCAACTGGCATTGGAGGGCGACTTTACTGCTGCACGAGCCGCCCATTTGGCCATGCTGCCAGCCATGCGGGCCTGCTTCCTGGAAAGCAACCCGGTCCCGGTCAAAACCGTGCTTGCTGCCGGCGGGAAGATGCACCCCACGGTACGCCTCCCGCTTGTACCGATGAATCAATCGTCAACCGCATCGGTTCTAGCTGCATTTGAACCGTTTGTTGCACAAGTGAGCGCCTGATTTTGATGCTGGAAGACCTAGCTGCTGCTTACCCGGATTACCGCATAGAAGACCGTTCCGTTGCCATTGCCAGCCTGCCTTCGTGGGTTTGGATCCTGTCACTCGTTCTCGCGATCGTTCCTATCGTGATCTACCTCTGGCTTACCGGTGCAGGTTTTGAAATACAATGGAAATGGCTCGCGTATACGTTTGGGTTGCTGCTGCTCCACGAGGGTACACACGCCGTTGCATGGAAACTTGCCAGCGGTCTCCCCTGGTCGTCGTTTACCTTTGGGGTACAGTGGAAAACAGTGACGCCGTACTGCCACAGTACGGCGCCAATGCCGGTACCAGCCTATCGTATCGGTGCAGCGATGCCCCTTTTCCTGACAGGGATCCTGCCGTGGCTGGTTAGTTTCATTACACTGGATACAGAGTTGGCATTTGCCGGCGCCATCCTGATCAGCGGCGCGGCCGGCGACCTGTACATCCTGCACGCCATCCGCGACCTTCCTGCTGATGTCTTGCTGCAAGATCACGATACGCAGGCCGGTTGCGTTGTATTATGGCCCGAGGATCAGGAAGCTACATAATCGGCGTTACCGTGTATCCCGCTTTTTTCAGCAAAGCAAGTACCCCAAGCTCGCCCCCCAAATGCCCTGCGCCGACACCAAAAAACGTGGATTTTTTGCTTGCCTGTTCAACCATGCGGGGAATCCAGTTTTTATTACGCGCATGAATCATTACATCGAGCTGAGAAGGGTCGTCAAAATAAACGCCCATCATTTGATATAGCCCCGCCTGATCCTCTTGCAAATATTTGAGCATGAGTTCATTGAACATGGCTTTAGTTCGGGTCTCATCGTCAATCATCTCCACGAGGTCTGCCGCCTGGTCAACATAAGCGATCCGGTCAAATACCTCCATCTGCTCCGCAACGGTTTCGAGGCCGAGCACTTCCATGTTGTTTTCAGCAGCCATTTGCATCAAACTCACTTCAAAGCTTGCCGGCTGCTCTCCCACGTATTTTGCAACAAGAAACGACGCAATGAGCATTGGCTTGAACGTGTTAAACGGCGCTAAGCCCACGCCCATCAGCGACTTTAGCTGCGCATCGATTGCTTCGTAGGCACGCGCCGGCAATAGTTTTTCAAGCGTCTCTCCGCCTTCCATGCCGGCATTTGCCATAATTGCACCCTGCAAACCCGGATCATCGATATCAAGCTCGAGCACCAACTGTTCAGTTTCTTCAAACGCCGCTTTCACTTTATCTTTTACGACAAACCGGGACTGGGGCATGACGTGAATCGTACCCAATACATACGACGGAGCTATCCCCTCACCCTCAACCTTCCAAAGCAAGGTTTCTTCAACTGGCTGCCCAGTAACCTCCTGCGCGGGCATCAAAGCAGCCAGCAACAGCAAAAACGGGAGCATTGTATTTAAACCAGATCTATTGTTCATGTCATTTATGATGTAGATGATGGATTGCTTTCAGGCGTTGCTTCCTCCTGAAGCTGAAATACCTCTTCAACGGAAGCATTAAAAATGCGCGCAATTTTTAACGCAAGCACGGTAGAAGGCACAAATCGCCCGCCTTCAATGGCATTGATGCTCTTACGCGTCACATTCACTTTCATCGCCAGGTCAGCCTGCGTGAGGTTATGCATCGCGCGGAATACCTTGATTTTGTTTTTCAGGCTATCACTCATTGGCGCTGCAGGTAAATAAATCTTCCGAGGGAAGCTGCGATGCCCAGTGCAATGCCTACATCAGCAGCCAAATCAGCAGCAAGTACATAGCCGGTAAATTTGGAGAGTAATGAAGTCCCTACGGTTACCACAACCAGCCACACAAGCACCGTCATAAAGGCAAACGAAAAAGCTTCCGTTCGGTTTTGCTGTACGCGCTCATCATCAACAACTGCCGAAGGTAGTTGCCCCTGGCGCTTTTGGTGGAGTCCGCGTAGCTGGAATACGCCTACAATAAACATTCCCCATCCAAGCAGCGAAACGATCGAAAACGCTACAACCCAGCCACCGCCGGCACTAAAACTCTCCACAACGTCGGAAGCAACCATGCCCGTCATGCCTATGATAGCACCGATAAACATGTTGATTTGATAGCGCTCATACAACGCCTCTTGTTGATTTATATCCATAGCATTGAGCAGTTTGAGTTACACAATGTAACCTATACTACTCTTTATGAGACATAAAAGTTACGTTCCTTCGATAATTTTTATACACGGGGGTAGTTTGGCGTGAAATACTGCGCGACGGGCACTCGAAGGGCTTCGCTTGATTTGGCCGTTCGGCAATGTATGGCAAACTGCTAGCCCAGATCCTTCGCTAGCTCAGATGACACGAAGGAAACAGGCTGCCATGCCCTAATCGACATTCGGCAATCGACATTCGGCAATCGACATTCGGCAATCGACATTCGGCAATCGACATTCGGCAATCGACATTCGGCAATCGACACTCGGCAATCGACACTCGGCAATCGACACTCGGCAATCGACACTCGGCAATCGACACTCGGCTTTCGCGCTAATCAACAGAGATAAAACGCGAGGCAATGTTGGCAACGAGTGCGGTATAAAGGGCTGCGCCTAGCCAATGGGAAAGGATAACGGAGGGATTACGGGCACCGGACTGGAGGACAAGAAGTGCAACGAACAGTCCATTGTGTAGTAACGCGATAAACAAACCGACGAGAAATGCCTGTTGCGGTCGTACAATCACGGTGTCTCGGTCGTTGGCCTGGAAAAGGCCAACCATAAAACCCAGCAGGGTTTTGACAAACATCTGAATGCCCCAGGTGCCATAGATGGCATCCATGAGAAAACCAAGGGCAAATCCACTTATCATACCAACGCGCCGGCCGTAGATAAAGCCCATCCATGCAATAAAGAGCAGTACGCCATCAGGATATGCGCCCCAGAGTAGTAACCGCCCAAGCACCAGCCACTGCAAAGCGATGCAGGCCAATCCAATTAAAGCAGCACGAAGGGCAAAGGGCATAGTAAAACCAGCGCTGGGGTATCAGGCCGGCCACCGCCGGTCCTGTATAATTTCTACCAGTAAAATATCAAACCATCTGTCAGACGCCTTCAGCTTCAGTAATTGCAAGCACGATACGATCCATCGCTTGCATAATCCTGTAAGATGGTGCGGTGTAGTTGTTGGCAATCAGGGAGAACGCAATTAAACGCCCGTCATCAGTGGTGACATACCCGCTCAGCGACCGAACGTATTCCAATGAACCGGTTTTGGCCATTACAGGTACGTTTTTGAGCCGATGGTCGAGCGTCGTTTCAGCTTCTCCACCACGCGGGAGCGTTTGTTTGAACGTCTCCCAGTCGGAATGCCGCTGCATGTACGCAAGCAAACCACCGATCGTTTCTGTCGTCAGCATGTTTTTGCGCGACAACCCTGATCCATCCCGCACAGCAAGGCCAGCCCTGCTAATCCCGGTTTTTTTCAGGAATTCTTTGACGCGCCGCTCTCCCCCTTCGACAGATCCTCCCCAGCCAAAGGTGCGAAAGACCTGTTCGGCGTAGAAGTTATTGCTTTCTTTGTTAACCTGCACAAGGATATCGGCCATTGGCGGCGAATGGTATACAAAAAGCGGCGCTGCATTTTTATAATCGATGTTTTCGTCGATGTCATCGATATCATGCAAGGTGGCCACCATTTCAATGCCGGCTTCTTCCAGGTATGTTTTGAATGCATGCAAGGTAAACATCGTGGGATTTGAGACCGGAATGACCACGCTACGGCGATATACGCGTGGTACGGAGCCTTTCACGGTTACCTCTTCGGTACCCAGTTTCCGGTTGACCCGAATCGAGCGGCCCCGGCGGCGGGCGCTTGTGGTTGCCTCATTGTCTAACTCAAGGTATCCCGCCGGCATATCGGTAAGTACTGGCGGCGCCCCTACGCGACTTGATTCGATCTGCACCCGCACAATGTTGTCGTGTGCAGATAACCCACTACTCGCGGGAGCAAAAGACTCCGTAGCTACAAAGGAGAGGTCCCAGCCTTCAGCATAAGGCTGGTCGTCAAATGCATTGTCATCTCCAATCAGCCGGCCTTCAATGCGGGTAACGCCAAGTCCGGCCAGTTTTTCTGCCCACGCTTTGAGCGGATTCTCTCCTTTAAATTCTTTGCTTGCAAACGTAGGATCACCTGCTCCTTCAAGCACGAGGTCTCCCCGCATGACCGATCCGCCGATTTCTCCTTTGAAGTGCAAGGTCGTCTCGTAGCGATAATCAGCTCCGAGCGCATCAAGCGCCGCTGCCGCGGTTATCAATTTCTGGTTAGATGCCGGCACCAGGGTTTTATCGCCATTGCGCTGATACAGCACACGACCGTTTGAGAGATCTTGCACATGTACTCCCCAAAATGCCGCACTGGCGTGGGGGCCGGCAAGGATCTCATCAATTTTCTCTGGCACAGATGGCAGCCTTACGGTGCCCGTCATCGTAGCAAGGGCCAACAAAACTATCAGCAAGCCCGCTGCCTTTTCCGGAAACTTCTTCACGTTTATGCTCTTTCCTGATGATCTCATCTACAATACTATTTTTCCAGCTCGTCCGTTGTTAAAGTAGGTTGTCACTAGGTTGAGCGCCAACTAGCTTTTAGCTTTCTGTAGCGCGCTTTTCGCCCACTCTTGATGCGTCTGGCAATTACCGGACCAACCGCTTCAGGAACCCATAATTGAACAGCAGGTTTGTTTCCTGCCTGCTGCCGGCAGGTGCGCAACGTTGTATATTCAAACTAAACTGTACATCCCAACCGTACAGCCCACCAGGGTGCTCAACCGGAGCATCAACTAAACTGTAGCCTATCCTAATGGCAAAGAGCGCTAGAAATAAGAGAAACCGAAACAGAAAAGTTGCCAATAAATCTTCAAGGGCAGGCAATTCGTCCAGAAGTGGCAAATCCAATGCGGCCATGGTGTTCTCCAGAAAGAACTACCTGCTCATGCTACTCGGTGTTGCACTCGTCGTTATCGGATACTCAATTATGCGCATGGAAAATGAGGTAGACGGTTTTATCTCACTCTATGTTGCCCCGCTCATCATTTTAGGGGGGTATCTTGAGATTATTTATGCCATCCTGTGGCGCCCGAAAGACACTTCGCAGTCTGAAGTTACCGATGCCACCCCGGCAACAGAGGCCTCTTAACACAACCTCTTTACCCTTAGAAAGCTGCAAGGCTAATATAACAAATAGGGCTGCCGTGCTTGCGTGAATTGGTGTACATCTTCCTCCCAGGCGTCTACAATTTGCGCCGGCGGAACCTGCATTTCCAACAATTCCGCCAACTGATCCGTGCCTGCAAGGCGCCCCATCCAGCTTTTGTTGACAAAGTCGTTTTCCAGCGCCTGCGCGTAAAAGCCTGCAAGCAAGTGCATACCTGTTTCCAGCGGATCAAACGTCTCCAGATCAGTAATTTCTATATGCACGCCCTGCTGTAGCTCCCCTTCGAACCGTGGATTCCTCGACATATCGGCTATAGATTCAGGCGTAAAGGAGGCTCTTGAAAACGCAACGCCCGGCAATTGAGCCGCTTCAAGGCTGTCAACCAGTACCTGTGCATCAAGCCATGATGCGCCAACCTGTGTAAAGGGTGTGCGTGTGCCACGGCCCTCGCTGGCATCTACTGCTTCAAAAAAGCAGGTGCCGATGTAGGCGACCGCTGTTGTAAAGTCTGGGATATTGGGACTCGTTGGTCGCCAGGTGCGGCCTGTTGCCGGCCACTTCTGCGTACGATCCCATCCTTCCATTTCAACCACATGCAGAGCAAGATTCTCCAGGCCGTCCAAATACCCTTCACCTTTGATCATGCGCGCAAGCTCACCAACCGTCAGGCCATGTGCAACTGGCACCGGGTATAGGCCTACAAAAGAGGAAAACGCTTCTTCCAGGACAAAACCCGCAACGTAGTTGCCACCCAGCGGGTTCGGTCGATCAAGCACATAGAAGGGAATGCCGGCTTCTGCGGCTGCCTGCATCGCATATCCCATGGTTGAGATGTAGGTATAAAACCGGGCGCCAATATCCTGAATGTCAAAAACCAGGGCATCCAGGCCTACGAGGTCTTCCTGGGCAGGCTTGCGTTCCTTGCCATGCAGGCTATGGACAGGAAGGCCCGTTTTCTGGTCAACGCCATCTGCAATTTCTTCGCCGGCATCAGCATCTCCTCTTATGCCATGTTCTGGGCTAAAAAAAGCGCCTAGCTTGACGTTGGGCGCCTGTTCTACCAGATCTCCCAGATGCATGGAATCAACCCGGGCAGTATGATTAACCACTAACCCAATCGTTTTACCTTCAAAAAGGGCAAAGCCCGATTGGTGCAAAACGTCAGCACCCGTCTTCAATCGAACAACAGGCGGAGCCTCTACTTCAGGTGTTTGGGTAGCTGGCGCACAGGCAGCAAAAAAAAGGACGATAAAAAACAGGCAGCTCGAAGCTGCCCATTTTGAATTACACTGCCTTGACAACATGGCAATCACTTTTGAACTTGCAATCAGGATCCGTTAGCAACAATGACATGCTCTGCAAAGAAATAGTTCGATTCAATTTTACCATTCTCAACAGAATCAGAGCCATGAACGATGTTTTCGCCCATTGAATCTGCAAATGCTTTACGAATGGTGCCTTCTGCAGCTTCAGCCGGGTTGGTTGCACCGATGAGTGCGCGGAAGTCTGCAATCGCGTTCTCTTTTTCGAGTACCATGGGCACACAGGCACCACTAGACATGAATGTAGTCAGTTCTCCAAAGAAAGGGCGCTCACGATGTACTGCATAAAATCCTTCTGCTTCAGCTTTCGTCAGCTTAACAAGTTTCATAGCACAGACTTTAAAGCCGGCTTCCTGGATGCGCCGGGTAACTTCGCCGATGAGGTTTTTTCTAACACAATCGGGCTTCAAAATGGTCAGGGTTCTTTCGATCGCCATAGCCTCGTTCAAATTCAGATATATAAAGTATGATTCAAATTAAAAGCGGCCAGTCTGCTATAGACCGGCCGCAAAGATACACGGATACGAGGTTGGAGTTTCGGCAACCAACTTTAAAGTTTGATTACGGAAAAAGCTGACCGTTGCCAGCGCTTAGCGCATAACTGCAAGCGTGACTTCGCCCCGATACGTATCAATATCCAGATCGGGGCCACCGCCACCAACTTCGCCACGATATCTGTTTTTGTCGACAACCCTTACGTCGTCCAGGTCAAAGTCTGAATCCAGGTCGCCTTTTTTCCCCATATCAGCGTTTAGATCAAAACCAGCGGATTTCGGCAACACGAGTTCTACCGTACCGCGGTACGTGTCAACAGCGCTGTTGCCATTAAACGCGATAAACTCCGCGTTGATGTAGCCTTTGTAGGTATCAGCTTCCAGTGAGCCGGCCAGATTGGTCAATTCAACGCGCCCTTTATAGGTATCAATCCGCACCTCACCCGCTACATCATCAATTTCAACTTCACCTTTATATGTCTCGAGATCCAGGTCGGCTGCGAGGTCGTTAATTTCTATCGTTGATTTGTAATCGTCGATCTGCAGGTCAGCCGTGTGCGGCATCCGAATGCGGTAGTGGACATAGGGCAAACTCATTGATTTATTGCCAAATAGCCCGCGTTTGCCGGCTTTTTTAGCCCGCTCATAGTCTGATTCAATCCGCAGTGTTTTGCCTGACTTGTGGATACGAACCTCGGTATACTCCACAAGGTATTCGTCCTTGTCCGCCTCAATCAAAGCTTCAATCTCAACGGTTTCTCTGTCCCACGTAGCAATGTCGATACTGCCTTTATAGGTATCAATGACCACCCGTCCTTCACCAGACAATTTGATGGATTCAGATACCTCTTTTGTATCCTGCGCCTGTGCAGGCAAGGAGATGAACAGTGCAAGCAAGAGGATTGGCAAGGCACTCTTTGAGCGGTATGACATGGCCGGTTGGTTTTGATTGTAGACGTACTGGATGTCTATATACCGTATCCGAGCCGGCAAAAGTTACAGTGCCCTGCGGGAAGTCATTTGCTGTCAGCGTTATCGACTGCCTACACGTGCCGTTCTGCATGATAAGAAGAACGGACGAGGGGGCCACTTTCAACGTGACCAATGCCTTTTGCCTCACCAACTTCTTTGTACCACGAAAATTTATCCGGATGGATGAATTCCACAACCGGCAGGTGCATGCGTGTGGGCTGTAGATACTGGCCGATCGTCATGACGTCAACGCCGTTTTCCACAAAGTCGTCCATCAACTGCAGAATTTCATCGTCTGTTTCCCCCAGGCCAACCATAATTCCGCTTTTGGTTTTCAACCCCTGGTCCTTGGAACGTTTAAGCACTTCGAGGGAGCGCTCGTAGTTGGCTTGCGGGCGTACTTTCCGGTAGAGCCGTGGGACCGACTCAACGTTATGGTTCATCAATTCAGGGCGGGCGTCGATGACAATCTGGAGTGCATCCCAGAGCCCACGGAAGTCAGGAATCAGCACCTCAATGGTACATCCTGGCTGGTATTCGCGAATGAGGCGGATCGTTTCTGCAAAAATTGGCGCCCCGCCATCTTTGCGTTCATCGCGGTTTACACTGGTCACTACCGCGTGTTTTAGGCCCATCAACTTAACAGCATCGGCCACGCGGCGCGGCTCATCCCAATCGAGCCCTTTGTCTGGCCGGCCGGTTGCTACAGCGCAGAATCCGCAGGAGCGGGTGCATACGTTGCCGAGGATCATGAAGGTCGCCGTGCCGGCAGTCCAGCATTCTCCCATGTTCGGGCACCGCGCGCTCTGACACACCGTGTGTAGGTCATGCGAATCGATGATATCAACGAGATTTTTATAGGTCTCGCCATAGGGAAGCTTTACCCGCAACCAATCAGGACGCTTGCTCCGTACGTTTGCCGCAACAGGCGCATTTACTACAGGGAGTTCAACGAAACCGGAATCTCCATCGCCCGTTGGAACGAGCGAATCACTCTTAACACGTTTGAGCTCAATATCACCTGGCTTGAGCGGTTTACGAGAAGGTTTTTCTGGTGGGATAGTATTCGACATCTGCCTCTAAGATATTCCAGCAAGCATCCGATTTTAGTACCATACTGGAGAATGACTGCAACGGCGAAAAGTTGCATTCCACTTCCAATGGTGGCTACCACAAGCTTTGTGGAATGATCCCAACCTCGTCGGGTACCACTATCCCTTTCCCATGACTGCTTAAGACTTATTTGATCGTATGGAAGCTGTTGATACATCCTTAATCACCCCACAGGACGTACACTCTACCCTGGGTAACCACATGCTGGTAGACGGCATGCAAATGGTCCTCGACCTGGAGCATAGCGATGGCGTACATCTTGTTGACATGCTCAGCAACAAGAAATATGTCGATTTCTTCGGTTTTTTTGCCTCGAATGCTATCGGCATGAATCACCCGAAGATGCGCTCCGATGCCGCTTTTATGAAGCGGTTGACAGAGGCTGCGCTATGTAAGGTTACCAACTCTGATGTGTACACCACACACATGGCGCGCTTTCTAAAAACCTTTAGCCGCGTTGGTATCCCTTCTTATCTTCCTTATGCATTTTTTGTATCGGGTGGTGCGCTTGCAGTTGAAAATGCGTTAAAAACGGCATTTGACTGGAAAGTCCGCAAAAACTTTCAGAAAGGCTACCGGGAAGAAAAAGGCCACATGGTACTTCACTTCGACCAGGCGTTCCATGGCCGCTCGGGTTACACCCTCTCACTCACCAACACCGCTGACCCACGCAAAACCCAGTATTTCCCGAAATTTGACTGGCCGCGGATTTCCAATCCGAAGATTGAATTTCCGCTTACAGAGGAAAACATGGCCGACCTCGTTGCCCGTGAACAAGCTTCGCTGGCCCAGGCCAAAACATTTTTCGAGAACCACAAAGACGACATTGCCTGCGTGATTCTTGAGCCATTGCAGGGTGAAGGTGGAGACAACCACTTCCGGCCAGAATTCTTGCATGCCCTCAAAGCACTGGCGCATGCGAATGATGCCTTGCTGATTTTTGACGAGGTGCAATCTGGCGTTGGGATTACCGGCAATTTCTGGGCACACCAGGGACTGGGCGTTGAACCAGACATTATTTCTTTCGGCAAGAAAACGCAGGTTTGTGGCATCCTTGCCGGCCGCAAACTCGACGAAGTTGACGGCCACGTATTCCAGACCGCAAGCCGCATCAATTCAACATGGGGTGGCAACCTCGTTGATATGGTTCGCTTCGATAGAATCCTCGAAATTATCGAAGAAGAAAACCTCGTTGAGCAAGCTGCAGAAGTCGGGGCTTACCTGCTCAAACAACTGCAAGATCTCGCAGAATCAAACGCACACGTGTCAAATGCGCGTGGTGCCGGCCTCATGTGCGCGTTCGACTTGCCAGACGCACACGTTCGAAATGCTTTCCTCGAGAATGCATTCAAAAAAGGTTTGATTATGCTCGGCTGTGGTACACATTCTGTGCGCTTCCGTCCACCCCTTACCGTCTCGCGTGAAGAAATTGATGGTGGCATCCAGCTGATTAAAGAAACCCTCGCAGCATTATAAAGACCTTGACCAGGCGCGGAGGCATCCAGCTTCCGCGCTTGTTTTTTACCCACCTGCCATGATAAAGAAAACCACGACACCCACCCGCATTCCCGTTCCCGGTAACAAGCTGATTGAAGAGTATGTCGGACGGGTACATACAGAAACCTCGACCCTCAGCGTAGCGCACATGATTGCCCCGCCCGGATGGGCAGAACCCTATCAAACGCCAGCTTTCGACGAAGTCACGATTGTAATCAGAGGCACCATGCGTGTAGAACATGACGGCATGGAAATTGACGTAGCCACCAACGAAACCATTCTGGTTGAAGCCGGCGACCGGATTCGCTACAGCAATCCTTTTGAAGAAGAAGCAGAGTATTGGGCCGTGTGTACGCCAGCTTTCAGCCCCGATTCAGCCAATCGAGACGATTAACCTGGGATCTTCGCCTGGCGCAGATCCTACACCTGCGCCAGCACATGAAACACTTCCTTTTTGCCGTCCTGCTGCTGACGGTATGCACTTCAGTCTTTTTACCAACAGCCAGCGCCCAACGTACGGACACACCCGTTCTCTTTCTCATCCCGGCGCCAGATCAGGAATCTATTTGCCGGCTGCATCCGGTCATGGATGAACTCGGCACCTTTATTCCGCCGCCCACCGCCATTTCTGATCCACTGGGCGTCCGTACTTCAACCATTAATGTAACCTATATCGATGATGACGTAGCTGAACCCTGGCCGCAAGCGGCCAAAGACGCGTTCAATTACGCCAAAACCATCTGGGAAAACCACCTCGATTCACCCGTTGACATCGAAATTGACGCACACTGGTCTAACCTCGGCGGTTGCGACATCATGCAGGGTGTTACCCTCGGCGCTGCAGGGCCTACATTTGTTGCGAGTTGGGTTGGTTCACCCATTGCCAATACTACATACCCCATTGGACTTGTAAACGCACTCTTCGGCAGCGATCAGGCTCCCGGCTCTGCTGATGTCAACGCATCGTTTAACAAAGATTGTGATGATGTAAGTACTGATCTGTGGTACCTGGGCACCGACGGCAGCGTGCCTTCCGGCAAAATTGATTTTGTCAGCGTTGTGCTGCATGAATTGGGACATGGACTTGGCTTTGCCGGCTCAGCCAGCTATGACGACGGCGTAAACGATACCGGAAGCGGCGGCACCAATAACAATGAATGCAACGGGGCAACAGGCGCCGGCTGCTTTTCAGCCACCCCCAATGTGTACGACCGGTTTATATTTGATGCGGCTTCCAGTGGAACTGCATTACTCGATACCGGAAGCTATCCCGACAATTCAACAACCCTGGGGACCGCGCTCGTCAGCGGGGTCGGGCATTTTTCCAGTAGTTCGGTGGAAGCAAACAATGGCGGTACAGCAGCACCCATCTTTGGCCCCAATCCGTGGGAAGGCGGCTCCAGTTATTCACACTGGGATGAGACATCGTACAACGGCTCACCACACGCCCTGATGACACCTTATTTGAGTTCACAGGAGGCAAATCATAGCCCAGGCGCACTTACTTGCGCATTATTCCAGGACATTGGATGGCCTATGGGCCCAGATTGCCTCACGTTGTTGCCTGTGGAAATCAGTAACATCGAAGCAGTGGTTGACGCGCGAAATATCACCCTTTCATGGACAACTGCAAGCGAAACCAACAACGCCCGTTTTGAGATCGAAGTCCAGCAAGGCAGTACACCGTTCACCTCAGTGGGTTTTATAGCTGGAGCTGGCACAACCGATGAATCGCAAAGCTATGAACACACGTTTGAGGCGCCGGCTGCAGGGATCTATACGCTTCGGTTAAAGCAAATCGACTTTGACGGCACCTTTGCTTACAGCAAAACGGTCAACGTACAGGTTGCGCTGGAAGCGGCTTATGCATGGGAGCCGGCATACCCTAATCCGTTTAACCCAACGACACAATTTGGCTTGCACGTGGCAGTAGCACAGGAGGTTACCATTCAGGTTGTCGACATGACAGGCCGGATTGTGGCAACGCTGCACCAGGGCCAGCTTGCAGCGGCCAACCAGCACCGCTTTGCGTTTGAGGCCAGTACCTTACCCAGCGGTACATACTGGATCCGCGTAATTGGAGAAACCTTCCAGTCCAGCCAGCCGGCAATCTTGCTGAAGTAGCCTGAAATACAAGTAGCCTGAAATAAAAAGAGCCGGCAATAAAAATTGCCGGCTCTTCAGTTTACTATAATTTTTAGCTGCTACACTTCTTCATCATCAGCATCAGCTTCTTCGCCGGTGCCTTCGCTGGCTGCATCTGCCGGCGTTTCTGCGGCTGCATCCGCTGGTGCAGCGTCTTCCGCAACGGCCTCACCGTCGGCACCCTCTTCGCCTTCTTCATCTTCGTCGATAACCAGGCGGGTGACATCAGCAATGGCGTCACTGTCTTTGAGGCGAAGCAAGCGCACACCCTGGGTGTTACGGCCCTGCTGGCTGATCCGATCGACGGCCATGCGAATCATGAGTCCGTTGGTCGTCACGATCATCAGGTCGTCGGTCTCAAGCACGCCTTTCACCGAAACGAGATCACCCGTTTTATCGGTGGTTTTCATCGTGATGATGCCCGAACCGCCGCGGCTCTGGATGCGATAATCTTCAAGCGAACTACGTTTGCCATATCCGTTGGCGCTAATCGCCAGTACGGAGCGGCCATCGCCTTCCTCAAAGATGCTCATTCCAACTACGTGTTCGTCATCACGCAGTTTAATGCCGCGTACACCACGTGTTTTGCGGCCCATTGGGCGTGCATCGTTTTCGTCAAAGCGTACGCTTCGGCCACCTGAAGCAGCGAGCAACACATCCGCTTCGCCCCCGGTAAGGTGCGCTTCGATCAGTTGGTCACCTTCGTCCACGGAAATGGCGATAATACCATCCACGCGTGGCCGGCTAAATGCCTCCAGGGAAGTTTTCTTTACCTGGCCCTTACGGGTAGCCATCAAGACGTAGTGCACATTAAGGAATTCCTCATCGCCAAAGTCAGGTTTACTGACGGCAAGCACGGCACGTACGCGATCATTCGGTTCAATCTGTATCAGGTTTCGAATCGACCGCCCTTTACTGGTCCGCCCGCCTTCGGGTATCTCGAACACACGCAGCCAGTAACACTGCCCGTGGTCCGTGAAGAAGAGCAGATAGTCGTGGTTGTAGGACACAAACAGGTGTTCTACGAAGTCTTCATCGCGCATGCCGCTACCACGCATGCCAACGCCACCACGGCCCTGCTGCTTGTATTCGGTAGTGCTTGTACGCTTGGTAAGGCCCTGGTGAGAGATCGTTACGACAACCTGCTCGTCTTCGATGAGGTCTTCGAGAATGATATCGCCGCCGCCAGTGTAGTCAATTTCTGTTCGACGGACATCGTTGTACCGCTCCTTGACCTCAAGTAGCTCAGCCTTGATGATGTTCATACGCAGCTCCTCGCTACCGAGAATGCCACGCAGACGCTCGATCTCCTTCAGTACGGCTTCCAGTTCGTCTTCGATCTTCTGGCGCTCCAGGCCGGTCAGACGGCTCAGACGCAGATCAAGAATGGCCTGGGCCTGTGCTTCGGAGAGTTCAAACAGCGAATTGCCGTGTGTTGGCAAGCCGAGGCGTTGCAACTGGTCTTTGGTCAGCTTTTCAGGGAAGACGCCGGCCATCAGGTTTTTCTTGGCCGCATCCGTGTCATCTGAATGCCGGATAATCGATATCACGGCATCCAGGTGATCCAGCGCGATAACCAGGCCTTTCAGGATGTGGGCGCGCTCTTCAGCTTTGCGGAGCTCATACTCGGTCCGGCGAATAACAACTTCGTGCCGGTGCTCCACATAGTATTTGATAATCTCTTTTAGATTCAGCGTACGCGGCCGGCCATCCACGAGGGCAACAACGTTGACCCCAAAGGTTTGCTGGCAGGCAGTAAACTTGTACAGCTGGTTCTGCACCACGAGGGGTACAGCATCGCGCTTCAGCTCGATGACAATGCGCATACCATCGCGGTCACTTTCATCACGCAAATCGCTGATGCCTTCGATCCGTTTCTCGCGGACGAGGAACGCAATTTTTTCGAGCAGCGTGCTTTTGTTGACCTGGTATGGAATTTCGGAGATGATGAGTGCCATGCGGGTGCCGCGCAACTCCTCTTCGTGCATTTTAGCACGGATAACAACGCGGCCGCGGCCCGTCTGGTAGGCACTCAGTACGCCGGCATAGCCATAAATGGTACCTCCGGTAGGGAAGTCAGGCGCCGGGATGTACTTAATAAGATCTGCTATCTCGATTTCGTTGTCGTCGATGTACGCGATAACGCCGTCAACTACTTCGCCGAGATTATGCGGCGGAATTTTGGTAGCCATCCCCACGGCAATCCCGTCTGACCCATTTACGAGCAGGTTGGGATAGGTAGCCGGCAAGACCTGCGGCTCGTCCAGCGAACCGTCAAAGTTTTCCTGAAAATCAACAGTTTCTTTGTTGATGTCGCGCAGCATCTCTTCAGCAAAGCGCGTCATGCGCGCTTCAGTATAACGCATGGCTGCTGCGGAGTCCCCATCTACGGAGCCAAAGTTGCCCTGGCCATCAACGAGGGGGTAGCGCATGGAAAATTCCTGCGCCATACGCACCATGGTGTCATACACGGCTGAGTCACCATGTGGGTGGTACTTACCAAGCACCTCCCCCACAATACGCGCACTTTTCTTGTATGCGCTGCCGGCGGTTAAGCCTAGTTCGCTCATGCCATAGAGCACGCGCCTGTGCACGGGCTTCAGGCCGTCGCGCACATCGGGCAACGCGCGACCAACAATCACCGACATGGAATAGTCGATGTACGAAGACTTCATTTCGTCTTCGATGCTGATCGGTATTATTCGGGTATCTTCAGGCTCCATATACGTATTCTAAGAGTAACCAAATCACTGGACAGAAAGAAAGCAACTGGAATTGCTAGCGCCTGGAAATGCTAGTGAGAACTTCGGTGAAAATCTCGGGCAAACGGTCAATAAGAAATGTTGTTGTTTGATCCGCAAAAGGTAACAGGTGGGTTGCTGTAATAATCCTTCAAAATATACAAAAAAACCCTGAAACGTGCTACCTGATCGAATGTAAAGAAGCAACAAATAAATTATTAATTTTTAAACGCTTAAAACCCCATAGGGATCCCTTTTTACCAACGCCACGGCGATCAGGAAGCTCGTCCGTGCTGCGCCTGCTGTGATCCGGCCGAAAAGGCTCCGGGAATCATAAAAAAAGCGGTGCCCGCATCGCGTCTGGATGCAGGCACCGCAAGGTACTGAAGCAATCGTGTTGATCTACGAACTCTTGACCCATTCAGCTGCATAGCGGGCAAGCTCTGCGGCATCTTTGAGCATCAGCTTTTGCTTGAGTCGCGCTTTGTATGACTCTACTGTTTTAGCGCTCAGGATGAGCTTAGAGGCGATGTGCCGCGTTCTATAGCCATCCCCTATCATTCTGAACACTTCGAGCTCACGGTCACTCAGGCGGTCCACAGACGTCCCCTGGTCTGTTGTTTTGCTGTCTGAAAGCAGCTTCAGGATTTTCGAGGTGGCTTTGTCACTGGCGTATACGTCGCCATTTAACACAACGCGAATGGCCTGCACAACCTTTTCCGGGTCTTCCTCTTTCATCAGGTACCCGCGTGCGCCGGCACGCAAAGCGCGTTCTGCATACAGGTTTTCGTCGTGCATCGACAACATCAACACGGGTATTTTCGGATGGTGCGTTTTCATACTGCGCACCAGTTCCAGGCCACTAAGGCCCTTCATTTCAATGTCTACAACAACCAGATCCGGATTGAGGTCGTCAATTACCCGCAGGGCTTCGTGGCCATCGGAGGCCTCTCCACACACCTGCAGGTCTTTTTCCTGGTTGATAAACTGGGCAATGCCCTGGCGAACAAGGGGATGATCGTCCACAATGAGAATGCGACTTCTGGCGATCTTGGTAGCTTCGGATGAGTACGGTAGTGCGTGCATATTGATTGCTTCCTTTTGGTTTAGTTCTGGGTCACCAGGCTTGGGTTCACGAGAGAACAAGAGACGAGCGTTCCCCCCTGTGGTCGTTTGCTGATATTGAGGGCAGCATTAATCATTTGTGCGCGAAAGGCCATAATGCGCAGTCCCATGCCTTTATTTTTTATGTTTTGAAGGCCTTTCCCATTGTCCTCTATTGAAACAATGAGCTGGTCATCTTCTTGCCTGAGCACAACTTTTACCTCACTGGCCTCGCTGTGCTTCACGGCGTTGTTAAGTGCCTCCTGGCAGATGCGGTAGATATGCATGGCTACCGTTTCATCCAGGATGGGTATTGTTAGTTTAGAGACAACGCTGCACTCCACGTCGGCAAACTGCTCTACGCGCGCAGCCAATTCTTCAATGGCCAGAATGATACCATTGCCCTTGAGGTCAACGGTTACAAGGCCCTTGGATAAATTGCGGGCGTCTGATTTTGCATCGTTCACCAGTTGTGCAATGGTCATGGCTTGCTCTGCGGCATCGCGGTCCTGGTTTTTCAACCGACGTTCCAGGCTCTTGGCCATAAAAGCCAGGCCCGTCAGTTTTTGTCCGAGACCATCGTGCAAGTCACGGCCGATCCGCTGTTGTTCGCGTTCACTGATTTCCACCAGTTCGCGCTCAAGCCGGCGTTGCTCCGTAATTTCGCGCTGTACAGACACGTAGTGCGTAATTCGCCCCATAGAATCGCGCACAGGCGCAACATCCCATCGGACGAGATAAGGCGAATTATCTTTTTTGTAGTGCACCATTTCTGTCGAGAAAGAATCCCCGATCCGCATGGCACGGTTCATATTTTCCATCACTTCCTGGTTCGTTTTTGGCCCCTGAAAACTGGCCAGCGACTTACCAATAAGTTCTGATGGTGAATAGCCTGTCATGGCCGACATACCGTCGTTGGCATACACCACACGCGGCACTTCTTCGTCCATGTTGGTTGTCGTAATGAGGATGCCTTCGGAGGAGCTTCGAATCGCTGCGTCTAGCAGGCGCAGCTGTTCCTGGGCCTCCTTGTGCTCAAGCAGGTCGAGTACGCGGCGCTCGGCAATGGTGAGCCGCACGTTCAACAGTTCACGATCAACCGGTTTGGCCAGATAATCATCAGCGCCGGCTTCGAGCACTTCCTCCAGATGTTGTGGCTCCGTCATGGCTGTAATAATTACAACCACGCAATAAGGGCCCATAGGCGATTCGCGGACCTTGCGACAAAGCTCAAGTCCGCTCATACCAGGCAGCATCCAGTCCAGCACAAGCAGTGGATACGTTTTTTCCTGGAAAGCCTGCCAGGCTTCCTCCGCATCGGCAAATGGACTTACCGTATGGCCTTGCGCAGTGACCATTTTGGTCAGCAAACGCCGGGTAATCATGTCATCTTCAACAAGTAACACTTCCATCTATGCAACCTCTTATCGCAAGATGATATAACTTGATTTCATGTAGCTAATACAGATTTTTAAGGGGCGTCTGGCACGAGGAAAACAGGATCTCCTGTCTTCCAATGAACAAGGATGCCAACAATTAAGCAAATACTTACCCTGACAGGTAAAGAGGTCAGGTATCCAGCACGTTTGCAATTACATCGTACAGCTCTTGTTTTGTAAGGGGCTTGCCCAGGTATCCGTTGAAACCGTGCGAAAGAAAACGCTCACGGTCACCTGTTACGGCATAAGCAGTCAGCGCAACAACAGGTATCTGTTCATATCCTGACAGGTGACGTAGCGCACGCAGTGCATCCACACCGGTACGTCCGCCGCCCAGATTGATATCCATCAACACAACGTCGAACAGCTGCTCGCGCGCCAGCTCAAGAGCCAGATGCTCTTCTCCAGCCAATGCGACATCGTAACCACCTTCAAGGAATTTTTCCAGCAACCGTCGAGCATCCTGGTTGTCCTCCAGCACCAGCACCCTTGGCCGGCCACGACCGACACTGCCATCATCTTGCTTTCGGCCAGCTGCACGCCCGCGGCTATCTGCCTCGAGCACTACATCAGAAAAAGTAATAGTGAACTCCGACCCTTCGCCCAACGCACTTGCCACGTTAATTTTTCCTCCCAGAAAGTTTATCAACCGTTGTGTAATCGTTAGCCCGAGCCCGGTACCTTCGTAGGTACGGGTCATCCCGGTGCTTTCTTGCCTGAATGCCTCAAAGAGATGCGGCATAAACGGCTCACTAATGCCAATCCCGGTGTCGCGAACCTTTATGATCAGGTCCCGATTTTTCTGTTCGATCAACACCGTTACACCACCCTGTCGGGTAAACTTGATCGCATTGCTGATCAGGTTTGACAACACACGATCGAGGCTATCGCGATCCAGTGTGGCAAATAATTTCTTTGGCCCGGGCGCAAGCTCCAAATAGAGACCTTTCGCGCGTGCCTTGGGCTCCAGGTAATGCACCCGGGTCAACACTTCGTCGATGATATCAAGCCGCTGCGGCTTGAGTTGCATGGTGCCAGACTCAAGCGTCGAAAGATCGAGTATTGCATTAAGTGTTTGCAACAACCGCTGTCCGCTTTGCTCGATCAGTTGTACCAGTTCTTTCTGCTCTTCGTGTACTTCGTCTTCCAAGATGGCTGCAAACCCGATAATCCCCGTAAGCGGGGTTCGAATTTCGTGGCTCATGTTGGTAAGGAAAGACGATTTGAGCAGGGTCATCTCTTCAGCCTTGCTCTGTGCAGCAACAAGTTCAGCTTCGGTTTTCTTACGGGCAGAAATGTCTTCAACCATACCGATCATGTATTCGACAGCACCTGAATCATCGCGAATTACAGCCATCGTAAGGCTGCCCCATACCAATTTCCCGTCTTGGCGCAAATAGCGTTTTTCCAACCGATACCGATCAATTTTGCCTTCGTGTATCTGGCGGTAGAATTGCGCCTGAATCCCAAGATCTTCCTCGTGGGTGATCTCTTTGTAATTCATTTCCCGCAGATCGTCCGCTGAATAATCCAACATTTTCTGCAAAGCGGGATTGGTTTCCAGGATGCGCCCGTCGTGTGTAGACAGGATGATGCCGATACCCGCACGTTCGAACAGCGCCCAGAACCTGCGCTCGCTTCGCTCCAATGCTGCAAGCGCGCGTTTTTTATCGGTAATGTCGCTAACCACCAGCTGAGCTGCTTTCTGGCCGTCATACTCAACGGGCACGCCGTAGCTCCGCACATAGCGCACGTGTCCGTCGAGCCGGCGAATGCGCGACTCAAGCGGCTTTGTTGCCTCTCCATTTTCAAGCAACTCAATCCGTCGCTTGAGCAATTTATGGTATGGCGCCAACGAAAACTCATACATCGAACGACCAATCATCTCGTCGATGGCTGTTGCCCCAAAAAGGGCAGCACAGGCAGAATTTACATAGACAAAATGCTCACCTACCGTAATCGCAATGGGTTCGGGATAAGAATCAAAGAGTTGGTGCCATTTGACCCCGGCCTGCACCGAATCCTGAACGGCAACGTGTTCTTCGGTCAGCGGTTTGCCAATAAAAACGTATTTTAGTACGCCATCAGACGGTCCGCGCTGCATGACCAGCACGGCATCCAATACCATTTGCACGCCAGATTTGTGTTGTTGAAAGACTTGCCCTTCCCATTGCCCGGAAGTCTCCAGACTCCGGGAAACAGACGCACCAGGGTCCTCCTTGAAATGCAATTGCCAGCATTCGTCAGCCGGCTTGCCAAGCACTTCATTAATTGACCAGCCGTATAGCGCTTCAGCAGCACGATTCCAGCTTCGAATAACAAATTGCTCGTCAAGGACAACTACTGCATTCGAGAGTGCCTGTAGTATCTGGCTCTCGAAAATAAAAGATCTGATCTGCGTGCGAACGCTTGCGTTCCTGCCACTCGTCCTGCCGGCATCGGTGGCGGATCCCCCGGTTTTACGGTCAGATGACGCAGCCCCCAGGAGCTGGCTCCAACCGAAGGGTGATACCCTTTTTGCCATAACAAATTTCGCCTCTTCCATGGGGGGCACAGAATTAAACTCAAATAAGACGGTCCCTCATGATCAGGAAGCTGCCTTCCGAACAAAGCAGACATTTCTATTCCAAATAAACACTGGAAATCCCTTGTCAGGATTAAGAGAATGGAATATAAATGCTGTTTCTAAGAGCTGATGAGGGGAGCAATAGAGACAGAACCAATGTTACTGTTTAACTAAACGGTGCTAGCGAGTGGATGTCGAGCGGAGATTTATGTTAATTTTTTAATTGCTACTAGAATACAATCCATCTTCACATCTATCTTAAACACCGATCGTCGTTTCTGTTAAGAAGTGCACGCAGAAACAAGAGTACCATGATAATAAATCTGTGGTTAATTGCAAGTCTGCTTAAATAATTTTCTCATTCTCCATCATGTGAGGGAATTTCCCCCTATGCGAACCGTCTTTTTCTGCATCTTTGCGTTAGTCTTTGGGGGTTGCGCACGCCCGGGCAACATGCAATTGCAACAACTTTCTCCTGCTATCCAACCTATGCTTGATTTACAAGGTCATCGTGGCGCACGCGGCCTATTGCCCGAAAATACCATCCCTGCGTTCGAAAAAGCACTTGCGCTTGAGGTTACGACGCTGGAAATGGACGTCGTTATTACAAAAGACAGCCAGGTTGTTGTTTCTCACGAGCCCTGGTTTTCTGGTACCATCTGCAGCAAGCCCTCCGGAGAGCCAATTCCGCACGACAACGAAAAGTCCTACAAAATTTTTGAAATGACCTACGAAGAGGTCAAGAGATTTGACTGTGGCCTCCGCGGCAATCCCCGGTTTCCCCGCCAGGAAAAAGTGGCTGTTCACAAACCCCTGCTGAAAGACGTCATTGCCTTTGCTGAAGCCTATGCCCGCCAGCCTGATCAACCAGCCATTTTGTATAATATTGAAACCAAATCTACCCCCGCCGGCGATAACGTATTCCACCCTGATCCGGCGACCTTTACGCAGCTACTGATCGAGGTATTGGAAGAGACGGCCATACTGAATCGCGCAACCATCCAGTCGTTCGACCCGCGCACCTTGCAAGTTGCCCGCAGCTTAAAACCTGACTTGTCGCTGGCCTTGTTGGTGGGTGACCACGACACCTTCGATTTTGCCGGCCACATCGAACACCTTGGGTTTACCCCTGCCATCTACAGTCCGTACTATAAGCTTGTTGACAAAGCCCTCGTGGACGCAGCCCATGCGCACGATATGCTGGTTATCCCCTGGACCATCAATACCCTCGAAGAAATGCAAGCGCTTGTTGACCTCGGTGTGGACGGCATCATTACGGATTACCCGGATATCAGCCAAAAACTTGTATCAGGTAAAAATTAGGGCAATCAGAAGCCCAACGACGCAGACAAACGACTTTGTGAACGAAAGTTCGTATCTTGAGAACGATCTTTTCCTGGCGGTGCTCGTTATACCACCAACCGCCGTTTACTTTGTGACCTTTACATTTCATAATTGTATGTCAACCGAACAGACACCTTCTGAGGAAGCTTACAACCCTGGTGCTGACCCGGTACTTCGCCAGCAGATTGAAGACGCACTGGAAACCATCAAACCCTATCTTAATGCAGATGGTGGTTCAGTTCGACTTGTTGATATCACGCCAGACATGGTGGTTGAACTTGAACTCCTTGGTGCATGCGGTTCGTGCCCGATGAGCACCATGACACTCCGCGCCGGCATCGAGCAGACGCTCAAAAAAGCTGTCCCCCAAATCGCGCGCGTTGAAGCCGTCAACGAAGCACCCATCTTTTAGCCCATTAACCAGGCTAGTCCCCACATCTTATTCCAACCCTGCTCGCCAGAATGGTACGAAATACCATTTGCAAGCGTCATCTTTGTATAGCGAAGCCCCGGGCTCTATTGTAAGGTTTACCCTGGTCACCTCCCCTGCTGCCGGCTGCATTTTTACAGCTATTTCCAACGGCCGATCTTTTGGCAGCGTCAATGGCCCCCCTGCATTTTCCCCAAACAACACAAACGCATCGCTTATCCTGAGCGAAAGCGAATCGTACACAACCGGGTCTACCCGCGTCGACAAAATCATTTTCCCGACATACCGATCAGGTAAGATCTCAAAGCTGTTCAATTCAACCGGATAGGTGATCCATTCTCCTTCATCCGTGTGCAAACGGATTTCATCGATCCGGAACCGCAACGCCTGTACTTCTTCGGGCAGGTTGGTTTCACCCGTTTCTACATCAATGGTGAGCAATCCCATACCCGAGGCGGGTGCCCCAGCGTTACCAGGCAAATTTACGGGGCGAGGAGATGCGGTTTCGATTTGCCGGGTTGAGCCGCAACCTGTAATCAGAAACAGCACAATCAACAGCAAACAGGACGTTCTATACATAAACAACGAGTAACTGGGTGACTTCCTGAGGGACAATCTACAAACTGTACAGACAAATAGGGGCTAACGCGCAAGATCGGCTGTAAACACCACAAAAAAAGCCGGCTGCTCCTTTTGAGGAGCAGCCGGCTAACAGGCGAAATATATCCTGCCTACTTGAGCAGCACCATCCGTCTGGTCATCACATTGCGGCCGGCTTCCAACCTGTAAAGGTAGACACCAGAAGCCACACGCAGTCCCGCACTGTTGCGTCCGTTCCACTGGACTTCATGCGTACCTGCAGCCATTGCGCTAGACACAATGGTTTGTACTTCACGACCCGTTACGTCGAATATTTTCAACGTCACATCCGCGTTCGCCGGCAAGGAGAATCGGATGGTTGTGATCGGGTTGAACGGGTTCGGGTAGTTCTGGAAGAGGGCATAGTCTTCCGGCAGTACTTCGTCTTCTGTGGCTGTGCCTTCAGGCTCAACTTCGAGTTCGTACTCACCAGATCCTTCTGCATCGATGATTTTGATCTTCGATGCAAGAATAGATGCGCCTGTTTTACCAGCTACACCACCTTCAGCTTCACCCACACCGCGCACTTCGAGGAACTGGCCGGCTTCGACATCATTGAGGTCGAGCTGTACGTTGTTCTCACCAAGTACCATGGTGTTTTCATCCACTGAGTAGTCATTGCCAAACATGCTGAATTCGCCATCGACAATACCCGTTGTTTCGCCAGAACTGAGTGAAACGTTCTGTACATTAACCCGGGTTACGACAACGGTGCCATTGGCCTGACCTTCACCCGTCACGGAAACGGTCTGTCCTTCTGCGAACTCATTAACCGTCACTTCATTGCGGTTGAGATCGTAGAATTGAGAGGATTCATTGATGAAGAAGAAGATACCCATCACCTCGAGCGTAGAAGCGCTCACGGATACAATTGGTCCTTCAACTTTGATGTCAGTAGCCGCTGCGTCGAGCTTGCGAACGCGCAGGGCAACAAGGTTATCGCCGGCCAGGAGCAGGGCTCGGATGCGAACTGCATCGCCAACGCTGTACCCCTGGATGCTTATTGGGCTGTCGTTTTCGTCAACCATAAGCGTGTTCGGAATAACCTGGAATCGACGGCCAAGTACAACAATCAGATCGTCGACAACAGCCTCAACGGTACCGTTGAGTACCACTTCGTCCTCGATGCGCGGCAAGAGCCGGACTTCGGTAGCCAGTGGTTGTCCACCAGGGCCGAGGGTAACGGTAAGGTTCGCCGTCTGGCCTGGTACGATATCCGTCTGACTGATGGCTTCTTCGTCGCCATTCAGGAAGACTGTCATCGGATCAATTGTGATTGTAAGGCCGGCAACAACCAGGTAATCTCCCTGGATGTCTGTTACCGTACCGGTGAGCTTGCGATCACGCGGCTTGGCCTGTACTTCGCGGGCGACGAGCACATTGCCATCAGCAACTGCTTTCACCTCAACGCGCATGCGCTCGAGCAGATCAGCAAACGCCATCGGGTCGCCAAGCGGATCGAGGTATACGGTTTCTTCATTCACCTCAAACGTGAGTTCTCGGATCGTGAACGAGTTGGTGGAAAGCGACTCAACACGGCCGAGCACAGAGCGCTCATCCCGTACGATATCAAATACGCGCATAAAGCGAACATTCAGATCGTCGCCATCGCCAAAGGCAAATGCTGCTACGTTGTATCCATCTTGCAGGGCAGCCGCGCCAATGCGCTGGTCATTGCCATCCAGCAGGAAGGTTTTGTCGTCGTAGCTCATGCCGAGAGTACCTACATCAAACTGGTCATTGCCCAGGTTGCCCAGCGAGCCGATGACTTCGATAGATTGACGCTCATCCAGTCCGAAGATCTGAACTTTTTCTGCAATCAGGCCACCGAGTTCACCTGTGTCGCCTTCAACATTAACAACCATGCCTGGGAAGAGACGGTCAAATGCAAGCCGGCCAATGTCGGGAGCACCAACAAAGGCTTCTGTTGGTACAAGGAATTTAACGCCATTGACATACACAAAGCGGTCTTCGATGTCGGTGAGTACACCCACAATCTGGAAGTCCTCTTTGTTCGGCAAACGTAGTTCAACGCGGAATCCTTCGATATCCCCGTTTTCGTGCAGCCAACCCCAGATCGAAACCTGCCGGCCAGCAGCCAGGGCTTCAAAAGCAATGCGCTCGTAGGTATCCCCTACAATCTCTGCTTCAGGATTGATTGCCACTACATGATTCCGTACCACAAGGATACGCCGGTCACCATCTACGTCAACCAGGCGACCAGACACGCGAATGCTGCGGTCTTCATTGCCGTTGGAAACGAAGATATGCAGTGCATTGTGCACATCACCTTCCCCAGGCGCGCCAGCAATTGAAACGATCTGGCCAGACTGGAGGTCTTCCAGCGTAAGTGGCGTACCCTGTGCATCACCAATCCAGGTATTGGGCGTTACTACAAAAGGTAACCCACGCACGAGGATTTGCTGATCTTCCAGGATTTCTATACGGCCACGGAACTCAACCTCGAAGCCTTCGCCACTGCGAACTTCGATGCGGTATGCATGAACCGAACCTTCTCCTTCGTATTGACCAAACACGCGGACATTCATGCCCTCTTCCAGTTCAGAAAGGGGTATGAACTCAAAGTTAGCACCAATAACTTCTACAAAGTCTTCGACCCGCACAACGCGGCCCTGAACTTCGAGGAAGCCATTTGCCAAATCCAAGCCGGCAACCTGACCACTGATGTTCACGTGGCGGTCGCCATCACCAGCACCCACGTGCATCCGCACGATATTGAAGGTGCCTGGTCCTGCAGGTGCACCCACAACACTCACAATTGTACCAGGCGTGAGCGTCATAAAGTCTACAGGGAAACCGTTGTTATCTTCGAAGTACGAGTCCTCATTAACGAAAAACTCTGTATCCCGAATGACAAACAGCTCACCGTTCACCGCGGCGACAACACCGCGGAACTCAATTTCTTCGAGCTGCTCTTTAAGGGCTTCTATTTTGTACGCGTGTACATTGCCGTCTGGATCAAAGCCACCAAACACAGTCACAATCTGACCGATTTCAAGGGCTTCGAGCGGTACAGGCTCATAGTTATCGCCAACAATCATGGTCTCTTCGCCGAGTACCACAAACCGTCCCTGCAACATGAGGCCGTCAGCTGTGACTTCCTGAACGGCGCCACGCATTCGGAGGTTGTTGTCGTTCTGTGATTCTTCGAGATACACTTTGGCAACCACGGGGCTACCGGTAGCATCGGGAATAACAACAACGCTAACAAACTGACCGGGCGTCAACTCTTCGGCCGGCACTTCAAATCCATCCGGACCAGAGATGTACGTATCTTCAGTCAGCGTGTAGGTACGGCCGTTGATTTCGAGTAAATCACCATCAACAGTACCTACTGGGCCAAAGACCTGCAATTCACTGAACTCAGTACCACGTACTTCGACAGAGAAAGCCACCAGGACGCCATCTTCCCCTACTTCACCGTATACAAACACGGACTGGCCGGCTTGTACATCTGCAAGGGTAATTTGGGCATAAGAGGGATCAAAGAAGCTGGTCTCAGGACCCGTTACAATTGTGCGGCCCTGTACTTGCAGGTCTTCTGTTCCTACAAACTCAACTTCACCGTTCATCCACGCGGTAACATGGTTGCCCGGCACAAAGATGTCTGTTGCAACAACAACACCATCTTCGCCACGATCGCCTCGGATGTTGACTTCCATGCCTGGAGCAAGGTCTTCCAGGGTAAGCGGCTCTCCTTTGTCGTTGTTCACGAAAGTAAATTCGCTTGCAACGAAAGCTGTACCAAGTACAACAACAAGCTCACCCTGAATAGACTCGATGTCTCCCCAGAATTCAAGCTGCTCACCGCTGCCCGGACGAATTTCGATGTTGTGTGCGTCCACACTACCATCTGCAAGAAACTCGCCGTATACCTCGATATACTGGCCATCAACAAGCGTCTCAAGTGCGACAGATTCGAAGTTTTCGTTCTGGATGAAGGTTTCAGGACCAACCAGAACAACGCGGCCCTGCAAAAACAGGCTGCTTTCTTCAAGGCCTTCAAGTGAACCACTTATGCGGACGCGGTCTCCTTCATCATTGATATGAATGACATTGGCAACATACTCGCCATCCTGATCAAGGGCGCCAAATACTTCTACCCGGAGGCCTTCTTCAAGATTTTCGAGTCCTGTTGCTGCGCCGGCAAATTTACCTGGCCCTTCGCGCAATGGCGTACCGGAATACTTGCCCGGCGCATCTGTGCCGCCGGCGCCTGTATCGTCGCCATTGTTATCATATACCTGTGTGCCATCGGTGATTTTGAAAGAAGTACCACCAACAACAACGGTGAAACCGTCGAAGAA
Source organism: Bacteroidota bacterium (assembly GCA_039111535.1). Lineage (NCBI taxonomy): Bacteria > Pseudomonadati > Bacteroidota > Bacteroidota bacterium. Next base: position 33,530 of record JBCCIM010000012.1, read on the forward strand.
TTCGATCTGACCATTTAGCGATAATTCTTCCAGGTTAGCGCCACGGAATTCCACCACGTCAGCCCGGATCACGCCAAACTCGTCATACTGACCGAACACATCGACTTTTACACCATCAACAACAGCTTCTGGCCCAACAGGCTGGAAGTCTTCGTTGTAGAACTGGGTAAACTCTGTGAACAGAACTTCCTGTCCCCAAAGCACCATACCGTTCTCAAAGGCACCAGATACTTCGCCACTAATACGAACCTGATCGCCTGGCTGGCGCGGCACATATACCCATTCGATGAATGGTGTACCTTGCTCGTCCAGTACGCCCACGATTGAAACAACGTCACCAGCAACCAGGTCTCCCGGGCTGCCTTCTTCACCACCAGTCTCGCTGTCGAAATACACGCTCGTGTTTGCGCCAACATAGAAATCAATACCGCTCACGGTGATGATATCGCCGTTTACAGTGTCAATGACGCTCCACAATTCGATTTCTTCGCGATCAGCGCCGGTGAGCATGACCTCGTAAGCAATGATGCCACCATCAGGACTGAAGTGTCCGAAAACCTGCACTGCCGTGCCATCTTCGAAGGTTGCAAAATCCAGCGGTTCGTAATTCCGATCGCGGAACTGCGTTTCAGGCATGATTACAACATCTTTGCCAAGCACGGAGAAGCCTTGTTCGCTCAGGTTGGTCATTTCGCCGCTAATGCGTACACCGTCGTCAAATCCCTGTGGGATGTGCACGCGTTCTACGGCCAATGCACCTGAAGCATCAGGCAAACCTACAACCTCTACAATCTGTCCGACTGTGAGGTCTTCAAAAGCAACAAACTCTTCTGGACCTACTTCAAACACAGCGTCTTCATCAACGGTAAAGGGGATATCCCAAACCGTCATTACACCAGGTTCGAGGGCTGTGATGGGTCCAAAGAGGGTAAATTCGTCGCGCTCTTGCCGGCGATATTCGATATGATGGGCTTTTATAACACCATCTTCGTAGATCTCACCAAACACAAGCACAAGCTGACCATCTGGCAGCTCTTCAAAGGGTACCTCTTCAAAGGTGTCGTTAAAGAGATGGGTATAATCGGTTACATTCACCGACCAGTTGCGGATGCTGAATCCACCTTCGTTCAGCGCTTCCACTGCACCGCTTATGCGGATACCACTGTCAACACCAGATTCGATTGCAATGCGTTCTGCCACCTGCACACCATCAGCGTTAACAACGCCGTAGACACGCACAACCAGGCCAGGATCGACATCATTGAAACTGGCAGCTTTGCCGGTACCATCAGGATTTCCACCATCATCATCTCCTCCTTCCCCACCATCACCTTCGCCGCCTTGGTCGCGGCCATCAGAGGTAAAGTCTTCAACTACCGTTGTTGGCAAAACCACAAACGGGAAGCCCTGGACAACCATTTTGTTGTCTTCAACCTCTTCAACAACGCCTCGGACTTCCAGCTCTTCACGTACACCTTCTGCAACATGTACAAAATGTGCAAGGATTGAGTCGTCTTCCTGGAAGTGTCCGTAGATGCTGATCTGACGACCTACCAACCATTCAGGAATTTCCTGGTCACCAACGGTTTCATCTGAGTTACCCACCGAGGTATACTCATTCACGAAAACCTGGCGGTCGCGAACAACAAAACTTCTGGACTCCTGGTCGATGCTCTGAACACGGCCACTGAGGTTGACTTCGCCGGGCACATAAGGCTCGCCAAAGATTTCAACGCGGCTGGCATGCAAAGCACCGTTGGAAGGCTCAACTTTTACGCGAACCTTGAATCCTTCCTTTACATCCTCAAAACTGGCGGGCTGTGGGCCGGCGTTTGGCGGCGGAGCAATGCCCGGGTCGCCATTGGGGTCTGTGTGGAAGTCAGGAAAAACAAATTCAGTCTGATCATCAACGAGAAATTCGTTGCCTTTCAGCACAAAAAAGTCCGTACCCACAGATTCAACTACAGCACGGACTTCAAATCCCGAAAATTGTGCGGGGTCTCCGATGCGAAGCAATACCCGGGTGGCAAATGAGTTGCCGGCATCGTCTTCAATCAACCCATCCCAGTTCCAGAGATAATCCACCAGATCGAGGTCTGCAATTGGAATCTCGGCGGTATAGGTACCATCGAAGTTGTTAATGAATTCGCCGTCGTACTCGGTGTCTTCGGTACGTGGCGTAAGGGTAAAGTGGGCAACTCGAACACTGGAAAAATCCACGTCCGAAGCTTCCACTTTTATATAAATTACATCGTTCTCCGCAAACTCCCGGTCTTCATTGCTGAAGGCGGCGTCTTTGGAAAACATCAGGTTACTTTGCGCCTGTATTGTCCCAATTCCCAAGGTCATACAAGCTAACAGAAGCACACACCACCTGATGATACTAGAGGTAGCATTACGTTTCATCGTGTTTAGCTAGCTGGTTTTTAGATTTAGAAGTGCAAAACGACTACCCGTGGCATCGACGTCTGGTAATGCAGCTTAAGGGTGGGACACCCGCGTACATGGCAAATTGGAGATTCTCCCCATACCAAAAGCCCGGTGAGGAGTGAGGAGTGAGGAGTGAGGAGTGAGGAGTGAGGAGTGAGGAGTTGGATGCTTGATTTCTGGGCAGGTTCTTAACTTTGGACGAAGAACTGCGCAGTATGGGACGTAATCAGGCCTTCGATCATTTTGTTGGATACTAAACCCGCGTATTACTCGCCGGCGCCGGCCAAGTCGTAGCGGAGCGTTTTCGACTCACCTGCCTGGATGTCAAACTGCTCCTGTACTGTTCCATAGTTCGGGTGAGTGAGTGTAATGCTGTGGGCGCCGGGTTTTAGAATAAGCGGGCTCATCAGAGGCGTTTTGTCGCGGTATGTACCGTTAATTGAAATATCAACACCGGGCTGTGTGGCAATAGTCACAGCCCCAACCAAAGACCATAACGATATCTTAAAGGGAGTTTCTCTACCAGGCACGACATCTACCAGGGTTTCAAAAGGAGGAAACGCTGGGTTTTGTAGCGTAATACGGTGCGTTCCGGGGGCAACAACCATGGTGAGTGGTGTAACCCCAAGCGAATCACTGCCCCGATATACTGTAGCCGCCGGCGTGGAGACAATCGTCATTTTACCGGTCCGGCTGTCTGGTGGTGCCAAAACAACCGTATCAGGAATTGCGTCGCTATCGCCGGCAGCCCGGAAACTGTCTGCCTTTGCAATCAGCTTCTCAAGCGGATCGTCTCCAATTACGGTTACTTCTTTTACAGGATTAGGGGCATTTTCTGCTGGCTCTGCCGCGTTTTGCGATGTGTTGTTCGTTTTTACAGGCGTCCCCCCTTTCCCACTTTTACGAACCGCGGTAGCTGTACCTCCAGAAGACGCTGAGACTGCACCATTATTGGGGTTATTCTTTGCGCCAAACGAACCGTCTTTGCTGAAGAAGAACGAGCCGGCAAAACTGAGTCCGCCAAACACAAACAATACGGCAACCACAATACCGATCATCCGGGTTCTCTTGAGCAGTGCATCGCGCGAAACGGCTGGTGTTTTCGCCCGTTCAGGCACCACCTCCCGGTCTTCCGCTTTTTGTCGTGGCTCCCTTGTTCGCAGGGTAACCGGTTTATCTTTGAGCCGGCGCACGTACGCTTCCGGGTCATCAAGGAAGCTTTTCATGTCCCCCGTTGTAGCAACGGCGCTTGTCCCCCTGCCTTTACGGTAAGCATTTAAATCTGCCAGTAGAACCGTGCAATCCTGATACCGCTGCTCGGGCTTCTTTTTGAGCATCTGCTGACAAATGCGACGTACCTGAGAGGGCAGGTCTTCATCATCCTGCAAATACGAAACAGGATCATATTCTCGTATTTTTTCCAGCATTTCCGCTGCATCAGCGCCTGTAAAAGCAGCCTTACCGAGCAACATCTCAAAACACACTGCCCCAAGGGAAAACACGTCAGTTGCTGGAGAAGGTGATTTGCCTACAACATATTCAGGTGCAAAATAGGCTGCTTCGCCCTGCACATCCAGATCTTTGCCGGCTGCGTCGTGTAACACGGCCCCAAAGCCAAAATCTGTTACTTTTACCTGGCCCTCTTTGGAGATGAGAATATTAGATGGCCGGATATCCCGGTGAATGTAATTCTTTTCGTGGGCACGTTTAAGCGTCGAAGCTACTTCAGCCAGTACGTACGCTGCAATAGTGGGTGGCAAAGGGCCCTTTTTGAGGAGCGTTGCCAGTGTCATGCCTTCCACATATTCGGTGGCAACGTAGACGTTATCATTGTCACGTCCGGAAGCGTATACCTGGACAACACCTTCGTGTTTAAGCCGGCTAACCTGTTGTATCTCCTCTTTAAAACGGGCTACAACTTTTTCGCTTCGTGCATGCCTAACATGGAGAAGCTTCAGCAGAACAAAACGGTCCTTTGCTTTCTGGAAACCTTTATAGGCCGTTGTAAGCGGCCCACGATGCAACTCCGCATACGGCTGTATATCACCAATTTTTTCTGGGCTGCCCATACCATTTACCTGACAGGCTGCCAAACAGGATTACACACCTATGCATTATCCGGCAGCGCTACTGAATTAATCAGGAATCAGGCAGAAAATGATGTGCCAAACCCAAAATTGCGCCTTTACAGGGCACAAGCGCAGATTGTGTATTGCGAGGCATGCATCCGATACGAGCATTCTTCCTCATGATGCACCCAATTTACACCTGGGCAACACCGTATGGGTGAGATTCTACAGTACAAGCACACTGCGCACAGACGCACCTTTGATATCAAGGTCTGTATCTACGGGTTGGCGAAATGCTTTGCGTTCACCTGCCGGCACATCTTTAACAGTGATGCTCATGCTCGACACCCTGATGTTGTTGCTGTCGAACAACGAAATCTGAATCTGTGCACCCTTCACAAGTGCTTCAGATGGATTAAAAAGTGTACCGGACACGATGCGTGCACCACCAGGCAGCAGGGAATATTTGACGTCTTCAACCTGAACCTGATTTGCATCGGACACTTCAGGTTCTGACTGACAACCTGAGACCAGAAGCAATACAAAAACGGCACAAAAGGCTATATATCTCAACGAACTAACGATTTAGTGATCATGATAGAGCGGCTCAAAACCCCGTATGCAATACGGGTGCCATTCCAATTAGACAAATTCCAGTGGCAAGTGATTCCCTGCAACATGAGATAATTCTCCATGCCGTACAAACATGGGGGCGGTACCTGGCAGGACATGTTACACGGGAGTGGGTATTTCCTAAGCCAATTCATCCAGGTTAGCACGAAGCCGCTCCAGTTCTTCTGAAGCATTTTTAGCCTTTTCGCGCTCTCCTTCCACCACCTGGGGTGGCGCCTTGGAGACAAACTGCTCGTTTTGCAATTTGCGCTGCAAGCCCGTCAGATATTTCTCTGTCTGGGCGATAGCTTTCTCCAGCCGCTCACGTTCTACACTCAGATCGATCATGCCGGCTAGCGGAATGAAGATTTCGTGTTTACCGACAACAACAGAGGCGCTGGCTTTGGGCTTTGCCTGGTTCGCGCCAACAGTCAACTCCTGTACGCGGGCAAGTTTTGCAAAATAACGTTTGTTCGCTTCCATGATATCCGCAAGTCCATTGGCATCTTCCGGCATATTCAGGATGGCTGATATATCTTTCCCGGGAGAAACGCCATATTCACTTTTTACGTTGCGGATGCCCGAAATGAGCTCTTGCATGAGCGAAAGCGTCGTGCCGGCGTCTTTGTTCTGCTCAGCGGTGTTTTCTTCGGGCCAGGCCTGCATCATGCAGGAAGTCCCGGCTTCGCGCGGGCGAAGTTTCCACCACAGCTCTTCCGTGATAAACGGCATGAACGGGTGCAACAACAGAATCATTTTCTCAAACAGTTCTACTGCCAGTGCGATTTTATCTTCGGCCATCTGCTCGCCATAAGGCGGCTTGATAAGCTCGAGATACCAATCGCAGTAATCTCCCCAGAAGAGGGTGTAAATATGCGTAAGCGCTTCATTGAGACGATAACGCGACACATCTTCATTTACCGTTGCGATGGTTTCATTCAACCGGGTTAACATCCACTGTTCAACCAGCTCAAGCTCGTCGAAGGAACGCTGCCGGCGGTAGTCTTTGCCCTCTTCCATAAACTGGCCAAACACGTTGAACGCGTTCCAGATTTTATTGGCAAAGTTGCGCCCCATCTCAAACTTGGTCGGATCGAGCTTAATATCCTGCCCTTGCGCGCACAAAACAGTGAGCGAAAAGCGAACAGCGTCTGCCCCATACTGCTCACACATTTCAAGCGGATCGATTCCATTGCCGAGGCTTTTGGACATCCATCGGCCCTGTTTATCCTTGATCATGCCAGTGATAAAGATGTCCTGGTACGGGATATCTTTTTTCACGTACAGGCCGGCCATAATCATGCGGGCAATCCAGAAAAACAGGATATCATATCCTGAAACAAGCACATTACCCGGGTAGAAAAAGTCCTGGTCTTTGGTTGACGTTTCGTCTTCGTCTGGCCATCCCAGCGTAGCAAACGGCCACAACCATGAAGAGAACCACGTATCAAGTACGTCTTCGTCCTGAATCATGCCCGGCTCGGGCTGCTCGACAGATACGACAAACGGCCGGCTTTCATCGGCTTCGCCGGCGTCATTGGTGTGGTACCATACCGGTATACGATGCCCCCACCACAACTGCCGGCTGATACACCAGTCGCGGATGTTTTCGAGCCAGCGGTAGTATTCATTTTCCCAGCGTTTGGGGTGAAATTTGACTTTGCCACTCCGTACCGCTTCGAGTGCCGGGCCAGCAAGGGGCTCCATCTTAACAAACCACTGACGAGAAATCAGCGGTTCAATAATGGCTTTGGAGCGACTTGAAATAGGCACCGTACTTTTATACGATTCGATTTTAACCAGCAGGCCGGCTTCTTCGAGATCCGCTACCATTTTCTTGCGGGCCTCAAACCGGTCCATACCTTCGTACACCCCACCATTTGCATTAATGGTGGCATCGGTGTTCATCACATTGATGATTTCAAGGCTGTGCTTTTGCCCAATTTCAAAGTCGTTTTTGTCGTGCGCGGGTGTAACCGTGAGTGCGCCGGCGCCAAAATCGCTTTTGACGTATTCGTCTGCAATGATAGGAATTTCACGACCAACCAGCGGCAAGATCGCTTTTTTGCCAATCAGGTCCGTATAGCGGGCATCATCCGGGTGTACGGCGATGGCTGAGTCTCCAAGCATCGTTTCCGGACGCGTTGTGGCTATTTCGATGTGCCCGTTTCCATCAGCAAGCGGGTATTTGATGTACCACAGATGGCCATCTCGCTCAACATTGTTTACTTCCTCATCAGAAAGGGCCGTCATATCAACCGGACACCAGTTGATCAGGTATTCGCCGCGGTAGATAAGCCCGTCTTCATACAGGCGAACAAAAATTTCCTGCACAGCCGTAACGTACTCGGCATCCATCGTGAAGCGCTCACGATCCCAGTCACACGAATCACCTAGCCGGCGCTTCTGCTCGAATATAATGCCGCCGTATTCTTCAACCCAATCCCATACCCGCTCGACAAACTTCTCGCGGCCAAGGTCGTGGCGATTTTTACCTTCGTTTTTCTTGAGCGTCCGCTCAACAACATTTTGTGTTGCAATGCCAGCATGGTCTTTACCAGGCATCCATAAGGCGGCGTATCCCTGCATCCGTCGCATCCGCGTCAACGCATCCTGTACCGTATCCTGCAGCGCATGGCCCATGTGCAAGCGCCCCGTCACGTTCGGCGGCGGCATCACGATCACATGCGGCTTCTTGCTTTCGTCGCGTGTAGCATGAAAGAAACCATTTTCTTCCCAATACGGATACCACCGGTCTTCGATGGTCTTCGGGTCATAAGGCGTGTGTTTGCCGGCCATGACGGTCCAGTTTTGCAGGTTAAAAAGGAATTGGGGAAAACCCCGAATGCATAGGGGGGGTTCCTCAGCGCTTTGCGCTGAGGGGTTAAATGTTGAAGGTTGCTGGTTGAAGGTTCTTGATGTGATGAACGCAGCTAACTTTCGACCACTAATTAACTGGTAACGTTTAACGGCCAACCCAATCCTGTCATCACCAGGTTATCAGGCTGAGGGGTTAAATGCTGAAGGTTGAAGGTTCTTGAAGTGATGAGTACAGCTAAATTTCGACCACTAATTAACTGGTAACGTTTAACGGCCAACCCAATCCTGTCACCACCAGATTATCAGACTGAGGGGTTGAAGGTTCTTGAAGCGATGACTTCCGACAACCTTAAACCAGCAACCTTAAACCTTAAACCTAAATCACCCTGCAACTTCGGCTGCGTAGCGGCGCTTGATCTCCTCGAAGCTGTCGCCACCAAACTTTTCCAGAAAAGCATTTGCGATGGTGAATGCAACAGTGGCTTCGGCTACAGTTGATGCTGCCGGCACGCTGGTTACATCGCTGCGTTCGTAGCGGGTAGGCTGGACGTCGCCTGATTCGATATCAACGGTACCAAGCGGTTTGATCAGGGTTGGGATGGGTTTCATAAATCCGCGTACCACAATCGGCATGCCGTTGGACATACCGCCTTCGATGCCACCGGCGTGGTTGGTGCGCCGGCTATACGTGCCATTTTCACGAATGATTTCGTCGTGTACCTTCGACCCCACAGTCGCGGCATTGCGCACTCCATCACCCACTTCTACGGCTTTCTGTGCCTGAATTGACAGGATTGCCTGTGCAAGCAACCCGTCGAGCTTGCGATCCCACTGCACGTACGATCCCAGTCCCGGGGGTACGCCGGTTACGACAACTTCGTATTGCCCCCCCAATGAATCGCCCTGCTTTTTGACAGCCTTGATGTGTTCAATGCATGCTGCAGAGAGGTCATCGTCGAGCATCCGCACTTCGCTTTCATCTGCAACATGGTTGAGTTGCTCTGCGCCTCCAACAATCAGAGACTCAACTTTCTCTCGCCACGCTTCAGCATCTGTGTACCCTACTTCGCCAATCCGCACAACGTGACTACCAATTTCAATACCAAATTGTTTGAGGAATTGACGCGGTATAGCACAGCAGGCCACGCGCATTGCTGTTTCGCGTGCACTGGAGCGGTCGATCACCGGACGAATATCGTCGAACGCGTATTTCTGCGTACCAACAAGATCTGCATGACCTGGACGCGGAAGGGTTACGCGCTCAATGCCGGCGCCGTCTCCATCGAGGGCCATCACTTCAGGCCAGCCCGATTTGTCGCGTTTGAAAGCCGCGTTATCGAGTTGCATCGCGATCGGGCCGCCCATGGTTTTGGAAAAGCGGACACCCGAATAGAAATGAACTTTATCGCGCTCAAATTTTGCGCGTCCTCCGCGGCCAAAGCCCAGCCAGCGTCGGGCCAAATGCGTGTTGATATCCTCTGCGACAAGCGGTACGCCGGCGGGCATACCTTCTACAATACCAATCAGGGCTTCGCCGTGCGATTCCCCTGCGGTCAAATAACGAATCATTCTGGAGTGCCTTCCTTTAACGACAGCGGCTCTGCTTCATAAAAAGCAATTCTACCGTCTTTATGCTTCACACGAAAGAGAACCGGTTCACCCTGCTCACCTACTGTTTCAAACAGGGTCAACGCGCTTTCGAGAGAGTATACCGTTTCTCCGTTAACTTCCAATAACACAACATCCCTGGGCAAGCGCGCCTTCGCTCCTTCTCCTCCCCGCCTTACAAATGCAATGTAAACACCATGCGGTACGTCATACTGGGTGCGCACCTGGTCTGTGAGTTGTTTGATACCTATGCCCCACTCCTCTATCTCGAAAGCCGTATCAGCACCGAAGCTTTCAGGCTCGATTTCAGGGACGGCGCGGCGGCGATCTCGGTCTTCCGCCTGCTGATCAAGGGCGGCCGTCCAGGCCCGGTATGAGGCGTCTTCTTTGCCAAAAAGTTCAACGTGAAATACACGCATCGCATTATTTCGCCACACTTCAACTTTGAGTCGATCACCCGGACGGTGAATGGCAACTACACGCTGGAGCTCATTGGGCTCGCTCACTTCTCGCCCTTCTATCGACAACACAACATCATCCACTTCAAGGCCGGCTTTGGCTGCCGCGCTCAACGGATCCACTACACTCAATTGAACACCTGTAATACGATCCAGACCAAATCTCCGCGCTGATGCTGCATCAATGGGAGAAATAGTTACGCCGAGGTAACCACGCTGTACTTCACCGTACGCAATTAAATCTTCCACAACCCGCTCCACGAGATTCACGGGCACCGCAAAACCATAGCCTTCATAAGATCCAGACTCGGTAGCAATGGCTGTGTTGATACCAATCAATTCGCCATAAACATTTACGAGTGCGCCGCCCGAGTTACCAGGGTTAATCGCAGCATCAGTCTGAATAAAATCTTCTATCCCAAAAGCGTCTTCAATAATATTGACCTGCCGGCCCAACGCGCTTACAATGCCGGCCGTAACCGTAGAGGTAAGCCGAAAAGGGTTGCCAACAGCAATGACCCATTCGCCAACCGACACGTTATCCGAATTCCCAAAAATAGCAGAAGGCAGGGTATCGTTGGTCTTTGCTTTTAATACCGCAAGGTCTGTAGATGGATCTGTACCGACAACGGTGGCTGCGTACTGTCGTTTGTCATCCAGCGTGACGGTAACTTCATCAGCACCTTCAACCACGTGATTGTTGGTGACGATATACCCTGTTTCGCTAATGATGACCCCACTACCAACGCTCTGACGTGGTTGTCCGAATCGGGGCAACCAGCCGCGCTCAGAACCGCTGTCAGCCATTTCAACGCGGATATAAACCACAGCCGGCGTAACGTTGCTTGCAACAAATTGAAAACTCTCACTGAGTGAGGTAAGGCCGCTAAGCTGATCTTCTTCATTGGCAAGAGAATCCGCAGGGCGATAGTGTGGCGCCTCCGATCTGTTGCCCAATTCTACGCGTTCAACAATGGGCCGGCGTGAACCGTCTTCCATTTGCCCATTGATCACAAAGAGCATGATAAGAATACCCGCGAGCAATCCTGCGAGGACCAACCCAATGCCGGTAAGCAACGATATGCGTTGCGGCTTTTGTGGTGTGTTTGATGTTTCAGGCATTATTATCGACGTTGGTATCGACCGTTGCGGAGAGGCGGCTCAGCGCGGTAACTGCATCATAGGAAAGCCGGGCCAGTTCTTTTCGATCACGATTGGTTGTGTCAATTGGTTCCCCTACGTGAATTTCAAATATGATTTTTTTCAGCGACAGGATGTCCCATGCATGCAAAAACAGCGGCTGACCGTTGGTCCATGTGAAGCCGGTTAGATAGTCGCCAGATGCCGGCTCACCATCTGCCGTGATACCCCGCATGTAGAAAGGCAAAATTGCGCCACCCTCCATATTAGCTACAGCAGCAAATGCCCCCGTTTTAAACGGTAGAATTCCCATACCGTCGCTGGTCGTTCCTTCCGGAAAGACCAATACCCTGATGCCTTCCCTGATCCGGTGCTGTACTTGCTCTACAAATTTGCCAGTCTGCATCCGTCTCTCACGCTTCACAAAGATCACACCGACCAGTTTACAAACCCATCCGATAACAGGCCAATTGCCAATTTCAGCTTTTGCTGCAAACGCAACCGGCATTTGAGAAGATAACAGAAAGGGGTCGAGTAAACCAAGGTGGTTACTTACCGCCAACATAGCGCCTTTTGTAGGAATTTCGCCGACAAGGTGCACCTCTACGCCCAGCAGGTGACATAGTTTGGCTGTTGCCTTGCGCTGCCAGTTTGCTTTAAAAAGGGGCAATTCTTCCGATTCCACGCGCCGCTCTGCCAGGCGCAATCGTATTGCCTGGGTAATCATGGTGTTAAAAAAGCGAATCATTCGCCAAATCCGACGCATCAGTCTGTCTCGCTAGTTGCTGGCTAGGTACGTGCATGGGTCCGTCATGCAAAACAATAGGACCTGTCCCTTTCTCTTATCGGTCAGGATGGTGAGGCTTTAGGTGAGCCTTCATCCGGCACGCCCTGCAGTTGTGGTGGATAAAGCTTCCCTTTGCTGCGGTCGAATCTAAGACACGGGTGTCGGTCTTGCAATCATTAATCCCTGCTATTGTATAGCCGGATGTGGATCCTGTGCCCTGCGATCGCTCGTTTTATCATCAGGCGCTGCCGGCAGTGTCACTTCATCAATCTGGAATGAAACTGTAAACGTACTGCCGATACCCTTTTTACTGTCTACCTTGATTCTGCCATGAAGCAATTCTACAAGCTTGGCAGTAATGGTGAGCCCCAGTCCGCTGCCTTCCACCCGCACATCATTGTTGGGCTCTTGTTTAAATTCTTCAAACAACTGCGGGATAAAGTCGGGGTCGATGCCAACTCCTGTATCTACAACATGGACGTGCACCTGGTCCACGTCTTTCTCTATTTCAATGCGTACGCCACCTTCGTGGGTAAACTTAATCGCGTTGCCAACCAGGTTATACAGAATCCGCTCGTAACAATCTTCATCCAACCGCACCATGATCCGCTCAGGTGGCGTATTAACGGTGAGGGTGAGGTTACGATTTTTTGCAAGCTGGTTGAGGAGGTCAACCACTTCTTCCGTTTTCTCTCCGATCTCAAACCGCTCAAAACTCAGTTCAAACATGCCGGCGCGCAGTTTTGCGAGATCAAGCAATGAATTGATCGTTTTCAGGAGCCGTTTTCCGTTTTCGTCTATCAGACCAAGAAACTCCAGGTTTTCCTGTGGCACTTCTTCCTTAAGAACGGAAGTGAAGCCCAGAATGGCAGTAAGCGGCGTACGCAATTCATGCGATGCATTAGCCAAAAACTCGTCCTTCATCTGGTTGGCCTGCTCCAAGCTCGAGTTTGCTGTTCGGAGTTGTGTGTTTGCCAATTGTAGACGCGCATTCAGTTCACGTTCAATGTTGAGCAAAATCAGCTCTTTTTTTGCACGCTGAAAACGCACAAATTGCAGCAAACTAAACCCGAGAAAAAGCACATAAAGAGACTTGGTCCACCAACTCCAGAACCAGGGCGCCTTTACCGTAATCGGAATGGCAGCCTTCTGTCCCATTGGCATGCCAGAGACGCGAGACTCCAGTTCAAAGGTAACACGGCCAGGCGAGATATTGCGGTAATCGGCAAATCGCTCTTTCGTCCATGCAGACCAGCCACTGCTATGTCCTTCAAGTTTGTGTCGAAATTCTACCTGGTCGCGTTTACTATACATTGGCAGGGTAAAATCAAACCGGAAATCATTGTCTCGGTGCGACAAATCCAACGCCAGGTGTTTACCTTCCTGAAACTTTGCGTTCGCAACCGTACTGGAAAAAGCCCCGCCATACAGTGCATCTTCCGAAAGGATCGAAATGTGCCGGACCAGCGGGTCAACGGTATTGTTCAGTAAGGGATTCGGACGCACGTCAGGCTCGAATTTAAACAGGGGGCGCACCCGCGTACTGCTGAACCAGACAGGTCCATTAGGCTCTGCATACAGATGCTTTACTTTGCCCCAATCAGGCAGCATCGCATCTTCAGAAAACACTTCGATGGCTGCAGAATCCTGATAAGACTGGATGTGCTCTAATCTATCCCGATACAATACCCAGTAACCGGAATCGGCATCACTCACAAAGTCAACAACCGGATTGTTTGCGGTGACTCCTGCGGCAAAGAACGCCTGAAACGCTTCATCAAGCACAAGTTCAAACCCTTCTGGCAATTCGTTCTTTGCAGCACGAAAAATTCCTTTGGGCAGGGCAATCACACCTAACGTGCCACCGATATCTTCGACATACATACTTGAAACGCCCATCGCCCGGCCGCTAGCAACCTGCATGGTCTTGCTTACTTCACCCGCCGAATCAAAGGTGACGTGCCAGAGTTCTGCCGGCTCGGTTGTACCTATCCAAAGCGAGCCATCAGCCGACTCATACATTGACGATATTTTACGCCCAATTTCATCATACTTTTTGGCAGTATACGTCGGCCCCTTCATGGACATGACACCCCATCCCATATCGAGCCCTACATACATGCGCGCGTCGTGGAATTGGGATTTGAGTAATACCCCGGGCTTGTGCGACACTTCAAAAGCTATATTCTCAGCAAAGTGTTCTCCATCACGATCTTCCGTTACCCGAATAACACCATATTCAGAAGCGACGTACAAGGCGTCCTCCTCTGAACTAAGTCCCCAAAAAATACCATTGGATATGTCTGATATTTTTATCCGCTTGAAATGAGGAAAATCTTTTTCTGATTCCGCTTTTCCGATACGGTCTTCCAGGGTAAAAAGTCCGTCGTTGGTTGCCACATAGAGCCGGCCCTTGTGCCGGCGTACATCGTTGACTGCACCTTTCAAGCCTTCCATGATACCGTACGAAGACAACCCCGCAGGAGAAGCCATATAAGAAAGCCCCGTAACGTTGTGCGCCAACCATAGTCCACCATGCGCATCCACAAACGTTGCGTTTACATCTTCCCCTACTCCCCTGTCAGCATCAAGAGTCTCTACCAGACTGCCATCTTGATCTAAAACAAATACGCCGTGATAGAGCGTAGATAAGGCAAAATACCCAGCAGGTAATATGCTCCCATGGTAAAAGGTGTAGACGTCTACATCGTTGTCAAGATGGGAGTCGAGTGTCAATGCGGTTAGCCCTTCCGAATTATAACGATAAGCTTCAAGGGGGCCTTCAAGGCCTTTCTGTACATAGATGCGTACTGCGTTTGTAGCGTCCGCTCCCATGAACACAACCCGATGATTGGCAAAACGCTCCGTACCAGGCAATAATGTCATTGCATCACCATCGATGGCCATAATGCCGATGCCATCCCGCTTCACGTAAAAGGTATCGTTAACAACAAAGGACGTGTGCATGCGCTCCGCAGAGCGCCATGTTGTAATCTCGCTACCATCCCAACGAAAGAGATGCGAATTGGATTGATAAAATACGCCTGCGGTGGTTGCGTCGGTGTTCCAGATCTCACCGAATCGGAGTGTATCGCTTTCGGACAGAAACGGCAATAACGAGCGATATTCGAGTGTTCCTGTTGAATCTGGCGCCAAAAATCCAAATTCATCTCTGGCGCCGGCGTGTACGGTGCCATTGAGGCTTTTGCCAACAGAAAAGACGGTGGCAGAATCTGGCACATGAATGATACGCCAGGTATCAGCGTCATATTCTAAAACGCCGTTGCTGTTTGCGACATATATAAGGCCACGATCGTCTTGGGTAATCGACCAGTTTTGGCCCATATTGGGCAGTGACTCCTGATCATAGAGTGCCAACCCGTACGCCTGACCAGCGTACTCGTGCGCCTGAATTGACTGCGCAGATACTTCGACACTACAAAGCGCAAGTACAAGCAACAAACTATGTAACAATGCATACCGCATGAAAACCCGACAAATACAAACACCTGTGGGAAGCAGGAGAATAGCCGTTAACGTGGGGGCATCCAGTTATGGATGAACGAAAGCACCGTAGACGGGGCGATAGGGGCAGAACGTAGAAAACTGCAAAGTTTCCCCAATTACACCATGTAGATAGTTAGGTTTCACTTTCTTAAGCGAAACAAGTCCGGCACCATTTTACCCTAAGTGAACTTGGACGCACGAATCGGAAAGATTAACTGATTTAACAAGCCACTTATGTTTAAGTCATACCGAGACCATCTGTAACGAATTATTTACTAAGGAAATTCTGAAACAAGACGCGCTTTGGAATCACTTTTGCAGCTTTTAGCCGCTTCATCAACTACAGTAGGTATTGATTAATATAGCACAAAACAATTTCAATGTGAATTTGTTGTAACGCAGTGGGCTTTATTTTTTTAACATCGTCTAATCTAAAGCAGCTTTTCCCGAGTCTTCAACCAGCCCAACGAGCTTATAGAAATAGCTTTACAAGATAGACTTTATCATACAAGCAGTGCATTTCAACATATCCCCAAGCTCAATTCTCTCTTCCGAAATCTCGATTTCGCTCTGTCAGATTGACCCACAAAATGCGCTGTACAGTGAGTCCTTGCCCCATCCTGGGCTGACTGCAAACTATGCCTTGCCGGCACAGACGGTATCTCCGTTACCCGGCAGGCACCACCTGTAAAAAAATCTGACAACCAATAGCAAGCGATATGAAACGCTCCCAGCTTATACCAGTAGCCCTGTTTTTGGCCCTAACCTTTTGGGCTGTGCCACAGGCTTCATTTGCCGGCACAAGCTCAACGTCACCTGGCGCTATACACACTTCCGATCCTGAGCCCAGGTCTTACAACACCCCCAATCTGGACAAGCAAGATGGCTTCGATGCTGTTGCGCATAAAGAAAAGCTCCAGAGCAAGCCAAGACAGGTAAAGCAATTCACGTCGGACAAACCTCTCGACAAGCATAACCTGTAGTCTGCGCGCGCTATAGATCCAGCGCTGCAATTTCCCAAATTTTCCCAACGTGTGTCTGCTATTGACAGGCCCATGCCATGCGTGCGTGTACGCCATTTTTTCAATCGATCCAAACAACCAACAAAACCAACAATCCTATGAAAACGATCAAAAACCTCGTCATTCTCGCATTCTTCGCTGGCTCCACTATGCTCTTTGGCTGCAACGCAGCTGAACTGGCAGGCCCAGAAGCACCGCAGACACAAAATGACTGCGAAAACGAATGCTCCAACGGACGCAACCTGTAATTCCTAATTCTCAAAACGACTCATTCTTCCTGAGGTATTCCTTATGAAACGTGTTGCAAATTTTGCCAAATCTCTCTTCGTCATCACACTCTTCGCCGGCTCTACCATGCTCTTTGGCTGCAACGCAGCTGAACTAGCCGGCCCAGAAGCACCGCAGACACAAAACGACTGCGAAAACGAATGCTCCAACGGACGCAACCTGTAAGCATCATTTTCCAGCCTGCATTGAGACCCGGGCAGCACATTGCTGCCTGGGTTTTTTATTTTCAGGCCCTGCGGCATGTTACTTTTTCTGCTGGTTGTGCGGCTTAATCAGTGCTTACATGCCCAAAGAAGCCCAACTACAAATTTCTGTCTCTTGATACAACGCTATACTAGTCGACAATGAACGACGTTTTAGAAGCGATAATTTTTTTCGATGACCTTTCCCTCGAAAAACAAAATGCGCTTTTTGCTGAAATAGAAAAAGACCCGAACCTGAGCCGTTCTTTTAAACGGTGGCGCGGATTGCAGCAAAAAGTGCGTGCAAGCATTGGCACCCAGCTGCCAGACAGAAATTTACTTGTACTGCAGGCTTTGGCCCAGGAAGATGCAGCATTGCTGACAGAAGATGAGCAGCGCGCACTATCCTCGGCAAAAAAAGATCTGGACAATGCACTGCGCGTGCATCCCGGACTTTCCGATGTTATAGACGACATCAAAAACGCACGTTCAGATTTCCTGAGTGTTTGGGATGACCTCGCAAACGCGTCAGATGTAAGACCCGCCTTATCTTTCGCGCCAGATCGAGCTACGACAAAGCCAAAACGCCGCAGTCCTGCCCTTACGCGCATTGCGTCGGTGTTTACCGTATTGGCCCTGGTGGTAACTGCAAGCATTCTGATGTGGCGGAGTCAAAACCTGGAAATTGTCAGAACTTCGCCAGGAGAATTCAAAGTTATAGAATTAACCGACGGTTCTACGGTGCGGCTTTTTGGAAAATCCAAGATTTCTTATACCAAACACCAGGAGGCTTTCAGCCAGAACCGCGAAATTGAGCTGAAAGGTCGCGCTTTTTTTGACATTGCCCCTAAAACAGCCCCGTTTGTTGTTCAAACATCCACGGCGTTGACAGAAGCTACCGGCACGCGGTTCAGCATTGAAGCGGACCGGTCGCTAACAAGAGTTATCCTTACAGCCGGCCAGGTGGCTGTATCCTCGCGCAAACGGCGGGGAGAGAACATCTTGCTGGCCCCCGGACAAATGACACGCGTACCACGAAGAAGCGCACCAAGTAACCCGGAATCCATCGTCGACCTTACCGACATGCTAAGCTGGACAGGCCTGCTCGTCTTCCATGACACGCCACTGGATGAAGTAGCTGCCCACCTGAGCGCTCACTATAACGTCACCGTCGACATCGATTCGCAACTCCTGGATGAACAATGGGTAGCCACCTACGACCCCGACACCCTCTCCGTGGACGAAATCCTCGACAACCTCGCCGCCACCCTCGGTGCGCGCGTTGAGACAAGTGGGGGAAACACGTTTCTACTTAGACCTTAGTACGCAAATCCTAGCCCCTCATCAAGTCGATTTTGTCTGGCCCAGGGCACAAATAACACGCATTGTAACATCCTGAAGGGTTACCGCGTCATAATCTCGCACACTGGTCGGAATACTAAGGTTCATCGAAGATTAAGGGATCTCCCACGCAAGCATTGAACCCTTGGGTCGGCCAGTTGTATTTTATGCTGAATCACTGCTCATCTGCTGCACGTGAAGCATTTCTTACACAATTTCAACTTATGGGCGCTCGCGCTTTTTGTTCTTTTTTCGAGTCCACGGATCTCGAACGCGCAGACTATTGACCTGGATTTTGAGAAGGTACCGCTCACACAGGCCCTCACAACACTCGGCTCTCAGACTGGCGTTGACTTCATTTACGCCGTCCGCCTGGTCTCCCGGCACAACACCACGTGCACCTATGCCGGCACAGACACGGACGCGGCATTAGACTGCCTCTTAAAAGAGAGTAATATCTTTGCCAAGCGCTTGCATGCACGTCAATACTTGCTTGCACCATTACGCCCAGCCTCTGGTGCAATCAATGCTCCCGATGCCTATTTGCCTCCCCTGATTCAAGGTAGAATTCTGGATGCCGTAACCGGTGTGGCATTACCCGGGGCACACATTTATATCCCTGATATCCGACGCGGCACGACTTCAGACCGAAGTGGACAGTTTTCTTTCTCTCAAAAGCAGGATACCGTGTATTATGCCCACGTATCCTACATAGGCTACAAAACGGCGAAGTCACGCCTATACCCCAAAACGCAACCATTCACCATTTATTTGCAACCTATAGCCCTTGAAGCCACAACAGTACTGGTTGAGGCCCAGGGCGATGAAGAGGCAGACCTTGCTGCTGTACCGGGGCTTGTTGCGCTGAATATCCAAGACCTGGACAACGTCCCGAGCTTTGGTGGCGAAAAAGACCTTTTCCAGACCTTGCAATGGACGCCTGGCGTACATAAAGCCGGCGTATTCAATAACGATCTCCTTATACGAGGCGGCCTTGCAGACCAAAACCTCTATTTGCTGGACGGTGCACCCATTTACCACCCCTGGCATGCATTTAACCTTGTCTCCACCTTCCAGACCGATTCGTTTGATCGCATCAAACTCTATCGCGGCTCTTTCCCTGCACAACATGGGGGACGACTGGCTTCCGTGCTGGATGCACGACTCAAAGATGGTAACCGCGCAAATCCTAAAACCATCGCAAGTTTCAGCCTATTGAGTGGCCGTTTTATGATCGAAAGCCCGCTTACCAAGCGGACTTCCTTCATGATCTCCGGCCGAAGGTCATACCTGGATAAAGTCATTGGAACAGAACACCCAGTGCAAGATGCCTCAGGCCGGCGAGATACGCTGCGCACCGGCTATCATTTTTCGGATATCACCTCCAAATTAAGCTTTCGCCCCAATCGCCAGCATAAACTCTCTTTCACCTTCTATTCAGGGGGAGACGAACTGGATTTACGGCTGCCTTTTGATTTATCGCTCGACTTCTCCTCCTGGCTTCGGCCGGCAGACCTGTTTTTTGAAGTTGAACACAACTGGGGCAACCGGCTTTATAGCATGCAACATCAATACGTGCATACAGATCGGCTCCTGTTTACAACTACTGCCTACAGAACAAGCTATAACGCAACGGAAAGCGAGCTCGTACGCCCAACCAGTAGTTCACTCGTCCAATCCAGGTACCATGTCCGCGTAAAAGACATTGGTGTACGTACAGACATTGACTTTTTCCTGTCCTCTCGTCACCACATGCAGGGCGGCTACCAGGTCATTGGCCACACCTTCAATAGTTCGCTGATATCGACGCTTCAACGCTCGGAAAGCTCTACAAAATACCAGGATCAGACGAGCGACCTGACGGCGTTCGAAGTGGCAACCTACATTCAGGACAATTGGCAGCCCAATAACAAATGGCTCATTCAACCAGGCCTTCGCTTAAGCTACTTTAGCGGCGGTCAGTATACGTTCCTGAGCCCGCGACTCAATGTCCAATACATT
Source organism: Bacteroidota bacterium (assembly GCA_039111535.1). NCBI lineage: Bacteria > Pseudomonadati > Bacteroidota > Bacteroidota bacterium. The sequence goes on from JBCCIM010000012.1 coordinate 53,795, forward strand.
GTAAACCCACGGTACCTCATCTTAAAAGGGGCCATAGGGAGACAAGTGCAGTATATGCAGCAATTGCGCGACCGCTACTCGTTCATGTACGACCTGGTCTCCAGCCGCTGGATCCCTACCAGCGACAACATCAAACCTTCCACCAGTGTACAAACGTCTCTCGAAGCTGAAAGTCAGATTTTGCCCTGGCTCAAGCTGGCCAGCGAAGTATACTGGCGCGATTCGGAAAACATTTTACTCCCGCGAGACGAATTCCAAACCAAAGATGGCATCGATGGGCCAGGCATTGAAGTAGCCAGCCTGCTTGCACAGTACACCCCTGGCCTTGCGCGCGCTTATGGCATGGAGTTCACCGGCATCATTGAACGGGGGCACTGGCGCTGGTTGCTGAGTTACACAGGGGGGCGTTCAAAAAGCAAAGCACCAACGCTAAACGAATCTTCGTTCAGACCAACCCGGTTTGACGTCCCACGTGCAGTAAAAAGCGCGATTATCCGTCAGTACACAGATTGGCACCTTACGCTTTCAACAACCATTCGAAGTGGATATCCGATTACAGTACCCGTTGCGCAATACGATTTGTCGGGCCCCGGAGAAGATGAGCCTACCCAGTATTTATATCGCCCACAAATCAATAATGGCCGGCTGCCGGCGTACATCCGGTTTGACATGAGTGTAGGCTACAGGTTCGATATGCTCGGTGCAAAGTGGCATACCAAATTCCACCTGTACAATTTCACAAACAAGCGGAACGTAATTGACAGGTTTTATGACCCAACAGGTGAAACCGTGAAAATTCAGAACCGCAAAGGACTCCCCATTCTGCCTTTGTTTGAGCTTGAAATGGAGCTTTGATTGCTTCATGCACGTATACAACAGCCCCACACGCCCGTATACCGTAAGTTAAAAATGCGTCACGGCCTCTATTTCCTTTTCATCCTGTGCGTTCTAACGGGATGTGACAGCATAGAACCAACAGCGGAGAACCTGCTTGTTGTTGAAGGCTTCCTTGACGCGGGCAAACCGCTGCCCAATGTCTCCATCACGCGCGTGCAGCCGCTGACGGCTGCCAGCGCCGGCACAAGCATCAACGAAGCGGTATCAGACGCCAGCCTGTCTCTGATCATCAACAATACGCCCGTCCCATACCGACCTTCAGCCTCCTCACCGGGCACCTACGAGCCGGCAACTTCCGTTTTTGAGGTAGTCCCTCCGCATGCCCGCTTTTCCGCTGAAGTCAACTGGCAATCACAACGCGCAACCACAACAGACATCGTTCCACCGCCGATTGCTATTGAAGATGTATTTATTCGCATCCCGGAATCACCAGTTTCTGCGGTACTCCTGGATTCACTTCGACTTGAAGATCAGGAAGTGGGTGCACGCATGGGTTTTATCTACCCTATTGATGTTTCCGTAAGCTGGCAAAACGAAATGCCGGCAACAGACACTACCTACTGGATAGAAGCCCGCCTAAAGCCACAATCTGATTTTTCGTCCACCGTGCTCGACGTTTTCCTACTCACGGAAGATGTACAGGTGGAAGATTCGCTGCGCACTACAGGCTCTACCCGGTTTAGCTGGTCAGGCGTCTATGCCATCCCGGTGCCGGACAGCCTCGCGCCGGCGCCAGCACACCTGCTTACCGTACAGCTTACTCGCGGCACCAAAGCTTACGCTGATTTTGCAGCAAGCCGAAATGCACCGGAACGACGTGAACCCGTGTCCAATATCGCTGGCGGCATTGGCATCCTGGCCGGCATTTCGCTGGACGCAATAGTATTTGAGGTGAAGGATGGCGTGGCAACGGCGCAATAAAAAGTCTGGATACAAACGCAAGTACAAAGCCAAAAGCCCGGAGGACGCCGAGAATACCCCGCCTCCAGCCCGAAACCTGTCGCCCGGACAAATCACCGGCATCGAAATGCAAAAGAAAAATGCCAAACGCATTTCGATTTTTATCAATGATAAATTTGCGTTCGGATTACACCAGGATGTCCTCCTGCAACACGCGCTGCACAGCGGAATGTCTCTTGATGCAGCACAAATAAACATGCTTGTCGAAGCTGATGCTTTGCTGCGGGCCAAAGAAGCCGCCATTATGTACCTAGGTCACCGTGCGAGAACCGAGCACGAGGTACGTACCAAGCTAAGAGGCAAAGCTTTTGAAGAAGAAATAATCGACCAGGTTGTAAAGCGTTTGTATGAGCTATCGTACCTGGATGATGAGCAGTTTGCAAGCCGGTATACCCAAAACAGGTTTCAGTACAAAGGATATGGGCCCCAGCGGATTCGCACAGAATTGCGCCGACTCGGCATAGCACCAGCGCTCATAGAGCAAGCGCTCGAGGCGTTGCTACCTGCCAATGACGTTGTCGCACGCGCACAGGTTGAAGCTGAGAAGCGATTGCGCCGGCTCAGAAATGAAAAGGACCTCTATAAAAAACGGCGGAAATTATTTGATTTTCTGGTGCGTCGTGGGCATACTTCAGAAGTAGCACGGGAAGTTATCGAAAAGTTGAATCTGGATGCAGCGGATACATAGTGCACCGCACATCGGGATCACAAGTGGAAGGCAATCGTTCGATTTTCACCCATCCACGAAGTATGTAACCATTTGCGAACGCCCCGTTATCAATCCCGGAAAGCGCGCAATTCAGTAAACAACCTATGCAAATCGAGCCCGGACCAAAATCTTACGAGCGGTACGAGTACGTGGAGCCCACAGACGCTGCCCAGGCCAAACAATCTGCTACGCCGGTACGCAATGCGTTCACCGTCGACCGGGTTGTTAAATTTGTTATTGCCGTCATCTTTCTCCTTGCAGCCGGCGCGCTTTTGTGGTATTTCTCACGTCTGGTCCTTTACCTCATGGCCGGCCTGATCATCGCGTACTTGCTCCGGCCTGTTGTAGATCGAATCCAGGGATTTGGTGTTAGCCGTGTGCCAGCTATTTTGCTTTCCTTTATCCTGGTTTTTGGTGTAATGAGCGTGCTCGTCACATCACTTATTCCCTTTTTTGGCAGCCAGATCAGCGATGTTACCCAACAAATAACCGAAGAAAAAGTCGACGCATGGGCCGTTTCGATCGAATCTCAGTTGCGCCAGCGTATTCCAGCAATCGGTGAAGGGACTGTTATTGAAGGCGTACGCAGGGTGTCTTCTACCTTGTTCCAGGAGCAGCAGTTTACCCAGTTGGTAGAATCCCTTTTTGATGTATTCACCGACATTTTTTACGCCATTCTTGTAATCCCTTTTGTTGCGTTCTTTTTCTTGCGGGATGCAACCAAAATGAGCAGGGGCATTCTGCAACTTGTGCCCAATCGATATTTTGAGGTTACCCTTTCCATTGCTGCAAAAATAGAAACCAATCTTGGCCGATATTTGCGCGGCCTGCTACTCCAGTGCACCTACGTTGCCATTGTGGCCTCTATTCTGCTGTCTTTCACAGATTTGAATTATGCATTAGTTGTTGGCATATTCACGGGCGTGGCCAATTCAATTCCGTATTTTGGGCCGTTCATGGGGCTTATAGCCGGCTCCCTGGTTGCCATCGCCCAGACGGGAGACTTTTCCCTCATTCCGGGCCTGCTAATTGCAATGGGACTCACACAAATGGTTGACAATATTCTGATTCAACCATTTATTTTTTCCAAAGCAGCGCAAACCCACCCCCTGGTGATTCTGTTTGTCGTGCTTATAGGCGCCCAGTTGGCTGGCATCGTAGGTATGCTCATTGCCATCCCGTTAACAACCACCGTATTGGTTACGATTGAGCAAGTATTGTGGAGCTTGCGTAACTACAGAATATTGCATGTAGCCTGATTATGCCCCGTAGTGCAGTTTTCTCACGTGCCGACCGCATATTGCTATCCCTCGGGGTAGTCGGCCTTGCTGTATTTCTGCTGCTCATACCCCGGGTACATCCTGATGCCGTCCCGGCTTATCCATTATCCGAGGAAGAAATTCTCGACCGTGCCCAGGGATTTGCGTACAACCGGGGCTACGATGTATCGCGACTACAATGGGAAGTATTCCCTATCCGAAACGAGCGATTGCTCGACTCTCTTCAAACCAAAGACGCACCTCCACTGCGCACGTCGCTACTTTCCCCCAGCGTTGGTAGCCTTCCTGCATACGGTTGGGAGGCGGCGGGTACATACATTGATGATGATGACAATGAGGCATCCTCCCGCATTACCTTAAACCTCACGCAATCTGGAGATATTTGGAAATTTGATGCCCGCACCCCCGAAGTGCCCGCCCCTGTTCGCGAGGTACTGTTGCAAGCTGAGGTACATCAGGCGAGTTCAGCAACCTTTCGTGATAGCCTGAGCACAGCTGATCTTGCTGCACGATTCTGGAGTACGCGCAGCAGAATGACCGTCTCGCCGAGAGGAGATTCGGTACCTAGCTTATTTGTATTCAACAGCAGAGACGCGGAAACCTTCTCCCGATTTTATCTGCAAAAAACGCTGCTCCGAAACTATCAGTTAGCAGTTGACAGTGTTAGCCGGCCTGACGGACCAGATAACAATACTGTACGGGTATTCTTCAGCGGTATCGACCCGAGCAATGCTGTCCCGTTGACAGCAGAAGTTGATGTCAACAATGGCGGTGGCCTGGAGAGACTTTTTACTAGATACAATCCTACGCAAAACGAAAGCCGGCCACCACCACCGGGGCCTCAAATCAGTTTTGGCCAGGGTAATCAAATACCGGGTATCATCACCATCGTTGTCACGGCGCTGATCGTCATTTTTATATTCATCCTCTTTTTGCGCAGACTCAATGCACGCCTCATTGACGTAAAAGGTGCTCTGCAAGATGCTACATGGGGTGGCGTTTTTGCCTTCCTCGCAGCCGGAAACGCTATGGGTTGGCGTATTTTTCTCGACAGCTCTTCGTTTTGGGCCGGGTTATTATCTGGCCTCGGCGTAACGCTAATCATGGGTAGTATCGGTGCTTTTGCTGTATTTATCATCTCTTGCGCAACCGATTCAATCGCGCGTGCCATCTGGCCCAAAAGGCTCGAGACGCTTACGCTTGCCCGCAACGTCCGCTTCTTCAACGTGCCCATGGGGCGCTCGCTTATAAGAAGCCTTGGTATTGCAGCCATACTTCTTGGCGCCACAACCCTGATTTTGTATTTGCCAGGCATCCGGTTTGACGACCTGACGGAAACCATTGGTGGTACCCAAACTTTCTCTCCATTCCTTGGCATCGTAACAGTCAATGGGTTGACGGGGATTTTGACGTGTATGATCTTGCTCAGCCTCGGCGCCACCGTTTATAGCCGGCGAGCCAGTAAAGGCTTTATCATTGGCTTGATCACGCTGATTGCCATGCTCATGCAAATTGGCCCGGTCAGTATCGGGCCATTTGGATACCAGTATTTAATTTCCGGCGGGCTCGGTGCCGCTATCGCCATCACCCTGTTCCGGTTCGATTACTTTAGCAGCTTTGGCGGATTTGTACTGTTCAGTATTCTCTGGGAGACCATCCCCATCTGGATGATTGAAGCCGCCGGCGCCAACTGGGAGGTGATTGCCCTGTTCGCCCTCTTTCCAATCTTTTTCATACTAGGCTTTGTTGGCCTCAAGAGCGGAAAAGAAGCAGAAAATACCAACAACCTGATTCCTACGTACCTGCAGGAGCTGGCGTTGCAGGAACGGCTGCAGGGTGAGCTCGAAATTGCCCGACAGGTACAATCTTCCCTGTTGCCGCGGCGTATGCCCAACATCAAAGGAATACAAATTGCAGCCATGTGTCTGCCAGCGCAGGAAGTAGGTGGAGATTACTTCGACTTTATTCAACTTGACGCCCACCGTACGGCCGTGGTAATTGGTGACGTAAGCGGCAAAGGCATTCAGGCCGGCTTCTTCATGACGCTCACCAAAGGCTTCCTGCACGCAACCTGCCAGGCAGAAGACTCGCCAGCAGAAGTACTCACCCGGGTCAACACACTCTTCTGCAACAATGCGCCGCGCGGTACCTTTATCTCTCTGATTTATGGCATCCTGGACATTTCCAATCAAACGTTCACTTTTGCACGCGCCGGCCACGATCCCATGCTGTACCTTTCGAAAAAACGCGAAGGTCCAACCCTGATCAAGCCACAAGGCATCGCCATTGGGCTCACTCCAAAATCCACCTTTGCGGAGACCATCGAAGACGAAGTTTTGCAACTCAACATTGGCGACTTACTGGTGTTTTACACAGACGGTGTGACCGAAGCGGTCAACCCCAGCATGGAACAATTTGGGGTAGATCGGCTATCGGATAAAATTGCAGCAACCAACCCGGACCAGAGTGCGCGACACGTCATGCAGGAAGTATCAGAGCACATTCAGGCTTTTGTAAAAAGTGCCGGGCGCGCAGATGACATGACCATGGTTGTGCTCCGCATTGCTACACCGCACCAGGTCAAACAGGCAACTCCTTTAGCTACAGAAAGCCAATCCTGGCTAGAACATGACGCATAATCCACTTGGCGCTGACGTACAAGACGCACAGCAAGCCCTCTCGGCTTACAATTTTCAACCACCTGAAATCGCGCTCGTGCTGGGCTCGGGGCTTGGCGGACTGGCAGATGCCATCGAAGACGCTGTTATAATCCCAACTGGCGAAATCCCGGGGTACCCGGTATCAACCGCACCCGGGCACAAAGGCCGGCTTGTCATTGGCAAACTGGAAGGCCGGCAGGTTGTCGCCATACAGGGCCGCGTCCATGTTTATGAGGGATATCCGGCGCGCGCCTCAGCGTTTCCAATCAGACTCGTCCATGCCCTCGGCGCCAGCAAGCTATTGCTGACAAATGCGGCCGGGGGGATCAACAAAGACATGGGCCCGGGTACCTTGATGTTCATCAGGGACCACATCAACTTTGCCTTCGAACATCCGCTTGCAGGCCCAAACGTCGACGGTGGCCAGCGGTTTGTTGACCTTTGTAATGCCTACGACCCCGATTGGCTTGAGCGTGCAGAAGCTGCTGCTTTAGCTGCAGGAATTGCCGCACAAAAAGGCGTCTACCTCTGGACCAAGGGTCCGTCGTATGAAACCAAGGCCGAAATACATGCCTATCGCCAACTGGGCGCGGATGCAGTTGGGATGAGCACTGTACCGGAAACACTGCAAGCCAATTATCTCGGCATGAAGGTATTGGGCATCTCTACCATAACAAACCCCGCAGCGGGCATGAGCCCCGAGCCGTTGCGCCACGAAGATGTACTAGCCGTAGGCCAACAGATACGAGCGACACTCGAAAAACTGGTTCGTGTTATCCTGAAACAGACCTAGAAGTGGCGGCCGATTCTAGCCAAAAATTGATAATCAGCCTACAAATCTCTATTGTATAGCTAGATTAAACGATGTGAATACTACCTAATGTAGCTGAATGCATTGTATTTTCTTATATTCATTTGCATATTAGGATGTAAAGTTTGCCCGATTTAAGGGTTGGGTGGATTGTATTCTTATCAATTTACGGCTGTTTAACCAAAGCCTGGTGTTCAAGGGCGAGGAGAGGTAATCGATGAGTTACGATCGGGATAGTTCACACCGCTCGTATGGCGATCGTGAGTACGACAAAGACGGAGATTACAGGGACCAAAATCGTTCTCGTAATTCAGGACGGTATCGTGATGAGGTTTACTCCAAGCGCGTTCCTGCCGGCAAAAGAACCTATTTCTTTGATGTCAAAACCACGCGCTCTGGAGAGGATTACTTTCTGACCATCACAGAAAGCAAACGCATCGACGAGTCACGCTACGAAAAGCACAAAATTTTCCTTTACAAGGAGGATTTTGGCAAGTTTGTTTCTGCGATGCATGAGGTATTGATTCATATCAAAGATGAGTGTCTGCCAGACTACGAATTTAGAGGACTGCCAGAACTCACGCTACCACCACCTGTTGAAAACGATTTTCCTGAGGATGATTATCCACAGGACGAATACTAGTCTGATCACTTGATCCCAATAGTTGCTTATGCTGAACGTAACACACGCTTACGTTCAATAATGAGTCGTCAGGCCTCTTTCGACCCCGAGGTCGATCGCGCCGTACGGTCTATCATCAAAACAGTTCGTACCCAGGGTGACGACGCCCTTCGCGCATACGCGCAACAGTTTGATAACGCCCCATCCATTACCCTGAAGGTCCCTCCAGCGGTGCTCAGGGAGGCGTACGAGCAATTCCCGAACAACCTCAAAGACATCATATCGGAAGCGGCAGCGAATATTCGCCAGTTTCACGAGCGACAAAAGCAGGACAGCTGGTTTATGGACGATGGCAACGGTGTTGTCCTCGGCCAGCGGGTGGTTGCCATAGAAAAAGCCGGCGTGTATGTGCCTGGCGGTAAAGCCTTTTATCCGTCGAGCCTGCTGATGAATG